>NZ_CBDLAM010000001.1:0-31225 GCF_965301125.1 Anaerosporobacter sp.
ACTTATAGTATATCACATATTTATGAACAATTTTTGAATATTAAGAATATTAACTAAAAGTTAATAAATGTTTAATTTTTTCCAAAAAACATATTGACATTTACCATAATAATGCTATAATGGCAAAAGAATATTAAAGAAAGTGAGGTAAAAGTTATGTTTAGATTTAATAATTTAGTCAATGGAACACATGAAAATTTAATACAACAATCTATACGTGAGATTACCTCCCCTGTCGTTTTGGTACGATTATAAAAGTCTAAAGATAATTATTTTTGTCTTTGTATACTGACTATAAGGCCGTGGTAAGCTTACCACGGTCTATTTTTGCGCTTTTTTAAAGGGGAAGATTTACATTTGCATGGGAAATTGTATTACAATATGATGTGCTGGAACTCGTAGACTATGACTTGCTAATTTTGACAGAGAAAGAAGGGGAAATTTCATGAAGAAGATATCAAGATATGTTATGAAATATTGGTACGCTTACCTATTTGCTATCGCTTGTATGGTAATTAGCGTATCTCTTGATATGCTTACACCACAAATTACAGGAAGTTTTATTGATGATGTTATTATTGACGGAAAGATGGAACTGTTTAACAAACTGATTATTCTTACGCTATGTATCGGTCTTGGAAGATGTATATTTCAATACTTTAAAGAATACACATTTGATTGTGTCAGTTCAAAAATTGGAATGAACATTCGCCGTGACCTATTCAACTATCTTCAACGTTTATCCATTAGTTTCTTTGATAAGACCAACACCGGAGAATTAATGGCTCGTGTTAAAGATGATGTAGACCGTATCTGGGATGGTCTTGGATTTGTTGGGATGCTTATTATTGAAGTTATTATTCATACTTCAATTGTTTTATACTGTATGTTCAACATAAGTCCTAAACTTTTCATAATTCCATGTGTTGCAATGCCATTGGTTGCACTATTTGCAATTGTTATGGAGAGAAAATTAGATGTGATTTATGAAGAGATTAGTGAGGAGAATGCAACACTTAATACCATTGCACAAGAGAATCTATCGGGCGTACGTACTGTTAAAGCTTTTGCCCGTGAGAAATTCGAGATTAAGAAATTCTTATCTCATAATAATCGCTATTACGAACTTAATATGAAGCAATCAAAGGCTTTGGTTCGTTATCAACCTTTATTCCAATTCATTACCAAGTTGCTTCCTATCGTAGTAATTATATACGGTGGTATTCTAACAATTAATGGAGAAATTTCGGTAGGTGAATTAAGTGCATTTTCAATCTATTCAACAAATATAGTATGGCCTATGGAGATGCTTGGTTGGTTAACGAATAGTTTTTCAGCTGCAATTGCTTCCACGAAGAAAATTCGTAAGATATATACCAATGTACCTGAAGTTACAGATCCACAAAATCCAGTTAAACTTGATGAAGTGAAAGGTTCCATTGATTTTGAACACGTATCCTTTGAGCAAGGTAACAAAAAGATTCTAAACGATATATCCTTCCACGTAGACGCTGGTAAGACGATTGGTATCATGGGTGCTACTGGAACTGGAAAGAGCTCTATCATTAACATCTTACAACGTTTCTACCAAACAACAGAAGGTACCATTAAGGTAGATGGCGTCAATATTAAGGATCTTGCTTTGAAAGACTTGAGAAGCAATATTTCCTTAGTTATGCAAGATGTATTCCTATTCTCTGATACAATCAAAGAGAATATTAAGATGGGTAAGAAATACGATGTAAGTAAAGAAATTATGCTTGAATCCGCTTCCTATGCGCAAGCTGATTCTTTCATTGATAAATTAGAAAGTAAGTACAATACCGTTATTGGCGAACGTGGTGTTGGATTGTCTGGTGGGCAAAAGCAAAGGATTAGTATTGCTAGAGCCTTAGCCAAGAAAGCTCCTATTCTAGTATTAGACGACTCAACATCCGCACTTGATATGGAGACTGAACACGCAATTCAAGAAGCTCTTTCAGAACTAGAGGATACAACTAAGATTATTATCGCTCACCGTATCTCTGCAGTCTGTCATGCCGACGAGATTATTATCCTTGAAGAGGGTGGAAGCATTGCCGAAAGAGGTACACATGAAGAACTACTTGCAAAACATGGACTCTATTATCAAACTTATATAAGCCAATATGGTGACTACTTAGAGAGCAAACAGGAGGTGACTATATAATGGCAGTTGATTCCTATAGAAGTGACGAAAAATCAACAGATACCAGTAAGATTGCTACTTTACTTCGTCTCTATCGCTATATGTTAAAGTATCGATTTAAGATAGTATTTGTATTATTCATAATGGCAATCTGTGTAACAATCGCATTAGTTAACCCATTAATAATAGAAGAAGCAATTGATAATTACATTAAGAATAAGGATATTAAAGGATTAGTACGCCTTGGTATTTTTGCCACTATAATTAATATCATTATGGTCTTGTTAATTAAAGTACGTATGTATATCATGTCCAAAATCTCCAATGAAATCTTATTAGAGGTTCGACAAGAACTATATACACACATTCAGAAATTAAGTTTTAGTTTCTTTGATAGCCGCCCTACTGGCAAAGTATTATCTCGAATTATTGGTGACGTTAATTCATTAAAAGATGTATTAACAAACAGTGTCACTACGTTAATTCCTGATTTCATCACAGTATGTGCTGTAGTTGTTATTATGCTAGTTAAGAATTATAAATTAGCCCTAGCTGCATTAATCAGTTTACCTTTAATGGCTGTTGGTATCTACTGTGTTCAACGTTTTTCACATCTACGCTGGCGAATCTTTCGTAAGAAGAGCGCCAATGTAAATGCATTTATTCATGAGGATTTATCTGGTATCCGTATTATTCAAAGTCTTACTGCAGAAGACGAAACCAGTGAAACCTTCGATGGCTTACTTCATGAGCACCGCAATAGTTTTATTAATGCAGTACGATTAAATGATAGTATCGGTCCAATTATAGATTTATGTTGGGGAATCGGTTCTGCTTCTCTTTACTTCGTTGGTATTAAGGTACTAGGTATCGGTGCTGGGAATGTTGGTTTATTAGTTGCTTTTGGAACATATATATCCATGTTCTGGAGTCCAATTCTTAATCTTAGTAACTTCTATAATCAATTGATTACCAATATTGCAGGTGCTGAACGTATTTTTGAAATAATGGACACACCACCGGATATCGTTGATGATAGTAATGTAATTGAACTACCAGATATTAATGGTGATATCCGCTTTGATCACGTAAGCTTTTCCTATGATGAGGAAACATTAATTCTAGATGATGTTAACTTCTCTGTTAAAGCTGGCGAAACAATTGCACTTGTTGGTCCAACGGGTGCTGGAAAATCAACAATCGTAAACTTAATTAGCCGTTTCTATGATATTCAAAAAGGCAGTATATATGTAGATAACTATAATCTAAAGGAAGTATCTATTGAAAGTCTAAGACAACAAATGGGTGTTATGACACAAGATAACTTCTTATTCTCTGGTACTATTAAGGAAAATATCCGATATGGACGACTTGATGCTACCGACGAAGAGATTATAGAAGCTGCAAAAGCTGTTAATGCACATGATTTCATAATGAAGTTGGAAAAAGGCTATGATACAGAACTAAAAGAACGTGGAAATGGATTATCTGTTGGTCAAAAACAGTTACTTGCCTTCGCAAGGACCATGGTTTCCAAACCTAAGATTCTAATCTTAGATGAAGCTACTTCAAGTATCGATACACAAACAGAATTACTTGTGCAAGAAGGAATCGAAGCCTTATTAAAAGGCCGTACTTCTTTCGTTATTGCTCATCGTCTCTCTACCATTCAAAGAGCAGATCGTATCTTTGTTATTGATAACGGTAATATTCAGGAACAAGGTAGTGCTAAGGAATTGTTAGAGAAGAAGGGGCTTTATTATAATCTGTATATGGCACAGTTTAAGAATATATAATACCTAAACAAATACGAAAGAGAAGAACTTAAGTAATGAGTTCTTCTCTTTCGTATTTATTCGTCAATCTATCCATTTTATTTCTAGAGTGAACAATATACTTTCAACTTGACTTGACCAACATCTAGAACATCTTGGTCTGTAAGTGGGACCTCTCCATCAACTGCCACACCGTTCAGATACGTACCATTCAATGAATCCAAGTCTTCGACATATAATATACCATCAGCAACATTTATCCTACAATGTAACTTAGATATGCTAGGATCATAATCCAGTATAATCATCTTCTTGCCATCTTTGCTCTGACATCTTCCTATGTATATTTCTCCATCCACTACTTTTTCAAATACTCGATTGTTATTCACGTCTTTTAATTTTAGATGCCAAGCTTTCTCTTTCTTTTGTGCCACTTCTGGCTCCTTCAGAATATTAAATGCGTCTTCCCGCTTTACTGCAACTGTTCTATTATAATCCTCTTCAAGATCCATGAATTCCATAGCTACTTTCGTCTCATAGTTTGGCAAGAGGTCTTTTCCTGTTTGTACTGTCACTTCTGGGCGTACACCTTTTTGTTTCTTCAACTCACCCTGATTTTTCTTACGATGTTTCATACAAAGTATTGTAATTCCTACTCCTATAAGTACTACAATTACGATACTTCCCCCTATGACATATGGTTTATACTTCTCAAACCAAGTTGGTTCTTTCTCTTCTTCCGCAGTTTGTTCGGTTTTGTCACTTACATTGACGGATTCCTGCTCCAGTTTCACCTTGTCCATCAAGACATTCGTAGAAATCTTCTTAGAAACCCCACTTTCTGACTGCAGGATGAAAGATACCTCTCGATTGCTACCATCTCTTAATTCTTTTGGTACTTTCACTTTAATCACCGAATTACTATAAAACTGGTTCACTCCTGATACAATATCAGAGGTCTTAATGCCTTTTTTAATAGTAAAACTCTCTCCACCTGTTAGGATAGATAGGTCATAAAAATTCTTCAACTTCTCAGCATTATCTTCATGTTGACATCCAATTGTATAAATCGGGAATGCTGTTTCCTGAAGATTCTGTAAGAGAGCTACTGTTGACAAACTTCCATTTTCATCTTCATAATCATCGGAAAATATCACAACACGATAGAAACAGTTATCTGCCTCCATAGATTGCTTAATATTCTCAATGACGTCAGGTAAAATTTTTGTGATATAGGTTGCTTGTTTCTCGTACTTTACCTTCTCATAAGCTGAATACAACTCAAATTTATCATCGGTCATGGATTGTACTACATTAAGATTCTTTCCAATCGAATTTATTTCCATCTGCTCATTATCTGCTAGATTAGTAATCAAACCTTTGAGGATACTCTTTATCTTTTTCCTATCTGATGAGGTTACCGATTTGGATACATCAATTAGGACAACTGTACGCATCTTGACATCTGAATTAGTAATTGATTCTACCTTGTCAATTTCACAATCCGTCCCATCAATTTGGCATTTGACTTGTTCACTAGTCAACTCCTTTGCATTTGATAATGCATATACATATCCATTCTTACTATTTGCATAAAAAATTTTATCTGCTGTTGCAACCTGCGCTATGATCGAAGGTACTAATGTACATACCAAAATACAGATTACATAGATAATCTTTTTTTTCTTACTCATATCGTTCCCCCTGAATATCTAATTTACTCATATCTCTTGCAGGTTGTCCAAATCTATTGGTTACCTCATTATTGTCTACTATATATAAAATACTCCCATTCCAATTTCATCCCCTATATACGTACTCACCAAATAGATCCTCAACTAAATAAAACTAACTAATACTCCCAAAATTCCAATCACATATGCTCCCCAAGAAAAATAATACAGTATTCTATATAGAAGATCCTTTTTCGCATTCTTTAATAGAAGTACTCCTGTTCCGCCAAATATTAATACTATGATATTGGTAAATAGGTCTGTTCGTTCAGCATCTATTCCATTGGCAGTAATCTCATTCAGGGTAATAATAGGCAAAAGTAATCCACAAATACATATAAGAAGTGCGGTCACACCAAAAATAATACGACTAGCACTCCAATCCCGCCTCTTATATGCAAAGTATTCACAACGTAAATTTCCCTGCCTATCTTCACTAACATAAACATCTAGATCTGCATTCTCTTCTGGTGTATTACTAACACATTGGATAACTTCATTATTCGTAATAATTCTATGACCAAGTAGCATATTGGCTCCACCAGATGGTATAAATTGTTCTGTTAATTCAATTCTATACTCCCCAGCTTTTAAAGATATACAGCGTGGTTTCTCTGTCGTTAATAATCTTTTTATACCTAGAATACATAATAACAACGAGACAATCATCAATACTCCCCCTATATACATAAAAGTCTCATCCTCGTTATCAGCATTTGCATAGGCTACCAGCCCACCGGCTATAAATAACATAACTTGTTGAACCACCCCATGGTATCTTCGATACCATGAAATCTTCCCTCCAAGAAATGCGCTAATCATACAAATAACAACCAATTCAGCTGCAATACAATTCATTAAATCCATGGATCTCCTCCTATACTAGGCTCCCATCCCTTCATATGTCTTATTCTTGATTGTCATACACCGCTTCTAGGTTCTTAATAAATTTCTGTCGTTCAATGTCTTCATAACCACGAAAGATAACGGATTGAATATCTTCATGATTGAACAGAAACTGAAAATTCTCCCCCATATTGCCTTCTGGGTATAAAACCCCTATGTAATCATATTCCTTATCTGGATCAGTTACTTGACTTTGTTTGATTCCGTATACCATCATTTTCTTAGTTGCATCTTTTAATAATACAATAGACCCTATGGGTAATAAATCTTTTATCATACGTTCTCTCCTTCTTGATTTATCCATATAATTCCTATTACATTATATCATCCAAATGCCCAGTTTGCAAAACCACTACCAAACGACGAGATTGCTCCACAAATGTTACTACCAACATCAGATACTACATCTATAGCTTTCTCTGCTCCGTCAATAATTCCATCAGAAACAAACTCTGTAACTCCTTTTCCTGTGAAGGCTTCACATACCTTATCTGCTACCCAGCCAGCACCTACAGCAACTGCTGTTACGGCTAGTACTGGTGCACTTCCTACTGCTGCTGTTACAACAGTGGCTGCTGCTGCCGTTAGCGCTATTCCTTTTACAATATCCACACCTGTCTCAACAACGGTCTCTGCAACTGCACGACCACTGCTAATCTCGCCAGAACTGTATTCATTATAATTACTAATTCCATTTCCAACCACTGAAGCAACAACGCCACCCCATTTTGCAATGGTTTTTCCCGCACTTGCGGCAGTACCTACATCCGGCTTATATGACGATGCTTCCTTAGATAATGCTTGCAAAAACTTTCCACTTGTAGTGGCTGGTGCTCCATCCTTAAAATACTTTCCTAAACCGAATAAATCCATAAATGCTGTTTTAGCACCATTATCCGCTAAGTTACCTAAAAACTTATATTTTGATGCTGCAGACTTAATGAACTCTGATACTATCTTACTATCAACCTCAGAGCCTGTAAAACCACTTGCAAGTAATGTGATGTATGGTGCAAAATCCGCAGGTAAAATTTTCTTAGCAAGGCCAGTCAGTTCTTTACTCCAATCAATGCCTTCCTCTTCTACTCCTTTTTCATGCGGTGTTGTATTTCCACCTTGTGACGTTTCAATTGATTTCTTTGTCACATGATCTGCTATAGTTTGCTCTGTCTTGGTATATTGTTTTAGTATCTGTTCAAGAGTTGTCCCAAGTGAACTCATCTGTCCACCTTGGAGCGCAAGATTCTCAATAATCTTTTGAAGTTGCTGTTCTATCTTTACTCGACATGAATAATCATTAATACGGAGACCATTTTTAATATTCTGTAAACTTTCGGCCAAATCTGCCAAGTTATCCGCATATGTCTTCTCAGTGGAAAATACCTGACTTATTCCACTAGAACTTAACATGTACTCTGCCATTTCATCCCTCCTACCAACAATTTATCTTATCCGTTAGCTTTTACTTACAGCTGCTCTTTCTTGAGCAAGACGAAGATTCTCCATCTCTGCATCATAGATTTTCTGTGCTACTGAGCGGATATTGGAAGCTACTGTACGCATATTAGATGCAGTTGTCCCCATCGTACCTTGAAGTTTTGTACATTTACTTAGGTAGGATTCAGCGCTGGTTCCTTTCCAATTGTTAGATAAAGTCTGCATGGTATTCTCGAATTTCTTGTTAGAAAGGTTTGATAACTGGTCTGCTATGGCGTCTATTTCATCTGCTTGCCTTTTTGCTACTTGAAAATCAAACATAATAGATGCTTCACTCATCTTTTTCCTCCTAACTAATCAAATCTGACGGAAGACTCTGAGCTACTTCCGCTACTGCTTTTTCTGCCTTACTATATACACCCGCCATCGAATTTAAATCAGTTACATGTTCTGATAACCGATTGAAGATCTCTGTAATTTCGGGTTCATACTCCTTGTATACCTTCCTATGAGTATCCCCTGCATCACCTACCCAGTATGAATTGGACTTTGAAACGGTATTCATCATATTCGTAAATGCCGTCTGCATCGTACTAATCTTACCTTTTACGACCTCCGCTTTCTGGGTTAGTGCCTCTGGGGTAACCTTTAAAACAGCGGCTCCCATGGAAGAACCTGTTGTACTACTCATTCTTTACCTCCCTGCTCCCCTTGTATACCACAAGTTTACTTGTAATATTACATAAATAATGGGGTGTGAGTATTTTCTTTTCGTGCTTATATCTTAATAGCTTTAATTAAGTCGTTAACAGAGTTCTCACAGCTAACATATTCTGTACTTGCATATTTCATACAGCCGATAAAATCGTTTAATGCTGTACAGATTTCCGTTAACGTTTCATAATCTTTATTGAACTGGATTGAAAACTCAGATTTTGCTGTTCCTTCCCACATTGTATCCAGCTCTTTGATAGAATCGAACATGGCCTTCATATCGGTCTTAATCTTACTCAGTTCAGACTCCATACTCGTCTTATCTTTATCTAAGAGACTTGTATTAATCTCTATTTGACTTGTGGCCATTCCCACACCTCCATTCTATTTACAGCTTTTACACAAATTGTTTCGAACACCTATGAAATAATATTAGATGACAATGCGCTAATTTCATCCTGACTGCTTTTTTCAGCTTTGGAATATACAGAAGCCATAGTCTTGAGATCAGCTGCATGTTCTTGGATCATCTTATTAATTTTCTGAATATCAGCATCTAAGCTTTTGAATTTATTACGATAAGCATTCGCTGCTTCTCCGGTCCATACAGAGCTAAGTCCTACTGCAAGTGTAGTCATTTCAGAAGTTAAGCTACTTACTGTCTTTCCTTTTGTACTAAATGTATCTGCTGTAGCTGTTAGTTGTTCTGGGGTTACTTTAATAATACCTTCCATATTGACATTCTCCTTCTCTTAACTATTATTTAATTAGATTCTCATTGACCTAGTATTTTCTTGTCTTCGCTGTTTCTGTATTAGCACTTTCTGCTGCTTCATATTGTCCTGCAATGGTATTTAATGCTTCACAGTATTTTTCAATTGCTGTATAGAACTTATCCATCTGTCCCTTATCGTTTACAAATGCTGTGTGGAATGCTGTATTTGCTTGACCTTCCCACATTGATTTAAGTGCACCTTCTGTTGTTTCTAATCCAGATACCTCTGTTTTGAATTTTGCGTTTAATTGTCTTAATTCTGAAGCTTTGCTTCTAAGTTCTTTGGCTGTTACTTGAAATGCTGACATCGTATCTCCTCCTTAATTTCTTCATTTTGTAATTATTTTTCTAGTTCTTTAAAGAACGAATTTATATTATCAAGATTACTAAAATTAACTTTAAGTTTCTGATATGTTATCGCACCTTGTTCATACTGCTTTTCTATTTGCTGCTCACAATGCTTGTAATACTTAGTAACTTCCCCTAAAGTATGTGCAAGCTGACTAAAACCCCGTTGCTCTTCATCCAATTCCATAGCAAGGGTTTGAATATTTTCTACAATCCCTGACATGCTAGAAAGCGAGTGAAGAGCAGACTGGCATTGTTTCAATTCGCCTAAACTATTAGACAGAAACTTCGCATTGTCTGCCATTTCCTGAGCACACTCAGATAACTGAGTTAAATTTACAGAAAACATACTCTCTCCTCCACTTTCTATTTAAAGTACTCATTAACCTTTTATGTATTTAAGAAATAATATTTGATGATAATGCGCTAATTTCATCCTGACTGCTTTTTTCAGCTTTTGAATATACACTAGCCATAGTTTTAAGATCAGCTGCATGCTCTTGGATCATCTTATTAATTTTTTGAATATCTGCATCTAAGCTTTTGAATTTATTACGATATGCATTCGCTGCTTCTCCAGTCCATATAGAACTAAGTCCTACTGCAAGTGTAGTCATTTCAGAAGTTAAGCTACTTACTGTCTTTCCTTTTGTACTAAATGTATCTGCTGTAGCTGTTAGTTGTTCTGGGGTTACTTTAATAATACCTTCCATATTGACATTCTCCTTCTCTTTACTATTATTTTATTAGATTCTTATTGATCTAGTATTTTCTTGTCTTTGCTGTTTCTGTATTAGTACTTTCTGCTGCTTCATATTGTCCTGCAATAGTATTTAATGCTTCACAATATTTTTCAATTGCTGTATAGAATTTATCCATTTGTCCTTTATCGTTAGTAAATGCTGTATGGAATGCTGTATTTGCTTGACCTTCCCACATTGATTTAAGGGCACCTTCTGTTGTTTCTAATCCAGATACCTCTGTTTTAAATTTTGCGTTTAATTGTTTTAAATCCGCTGCTTTGCTTCTTAGTTCTTTAGCTGTAACTTGAAATGCTGACATCGTTTCTCCTCCTTTAAACTTAGTGATTACATTTATTTACTTCTATTGCATTTTACCATAGTTAACGGGAGAAATGTTAAATTTCGGACAGAATGCAGGAATTTTGGTATGAATGACATGATTTCTAGTCAATTAGCTAAACTAGCATCAATCGACTGCCTGTCATAATCCCATATTGCTCTAAGGTTTGTTGTCTTTGTAGTACCTCTTTCTTGTCTATGGAGATTAACATCAACTCACTGACTTCACCACACAAAGTACATTGTTCCTTCTGGCAAATCATTTCCGTTAATTCATCCATAATCGTCCCAATTAAGGCTGTCTCGTTTAGATTAAAATTGTACTTTTTATTTAATGATGGAACATATAAGTCCATTTGAATCATCGTCTTCCCCTCCTACCATTTCTTGAATGAGTTTCTTAAGGATCCGCACATTGTATTCCGTTGATGCCATCTGTTTTCCAATCCCTTGCTCTATAAAACACTGTGTATTCTCAAGGCAGAAATGCACCTCTCTTATAAGAGTCTCCTTCGTAATATCCCACCACTGAATCTGTGTAAGTATTCGCTTTTCATCCTTCTTTCGATAATCGACCTCACTCTCACCATAAGTTAAGTAGCCTTCTTCCTCTAGCCGATTTACAAACTTACTCTTCTCGATTTCATAGACGCGAAGTGCATCCTCTCTCGTAGCTGATGCTTCTGTCACAAGTATTGTTTTCTCATCGGATATATAGCAACATTTCCCTGGGTAATTACTCTTATCAGTGTCTATTGTAATTGCTTCTTTTGCCGTCCTAATTAATTCAAAATATGATCTGTATGGCTCCTCTACCTGTATTCCTCCATCTGTCACATTTATTATCTTTTTCCTTGTTAACTGATGTAGCGTCTTGATAAAGGTTTCCTTTTTGAGTGGTTCTGATTGATTATCAAGAAAACTAAATATTCTCTGTATTCCACACCGATTCGCCAGAATTGCAAATTCATTCATAGAAAGTATATATTCTATTTGAATTCCTTTTTCGATCATTCCATCTTCTCCTTTATCACATTACGGTAACCTCTTGATAATGGCACTCTACTTCCATCATCCATAATAATTGTATTCTGTGTTAACCTAAGCTCTTGTGCACGATTCATATTAAATATAAAACTTCTATGGCATCGTACAAACTGGTCAGGGAGGTCATTCTCTAAATTCTCCATAGTACTATAAAAACCATATTCCTTAACCCCTGCTAACACAAAGATTTTCCTCTCTCTTGCCTCGAAATATACAATAGTGGAATAGCTAATACGAATTCGGTCACCATTACTATCTATAACAAAGCAATCCTCTTCTTGTTCCTCCAAACATTTTTCTTTAAATGCATACTGAATCACTTCTTGTACTGACTTATGTAACTGTTCATCATCAAAAGGCCTTAGTATCAATGAAGCTGGCATAATGCTTGGTTTTAGATAACTCATAGGTGAAATACTATCGTCTGCAATAACATGAAGAACCATGTTCGGGAATTTTTTTCTTACAGTTTCTGCAAAGGAAATTGCACTTTCCTTCGTTATGTCGAGAAAGATGAAATCCAGATTTGCTTTTTCTTTACTGCACGCCTGTGCCTCATCCACTCCTTCGCAGCAATTAAATTCCCAGTCCTGTGAACTATAGTAAGCAATGTATTCCCCCACTACATTTTTAATTAATTGTCCATCTTCCTTACAGCTGCAAATAAGTATCGTAATCACTCTATTCTTACCCCCTAGCCAATGGGATCACAACTTTCATAGCAATGCTCTCATCTTCTGTACTTGGAGTTAGAGCGATACCAGGTTTCATTACTTTACTTTGCTCCATATATGGTATGTTATTAAAATTAAAGAGTCTTTGGGCTGCAACGTTTCCACCAAGATGCATACCCTTCTTATAATCAGTAAATATATTATAGGCACGATAACCGCTTAACGTCGATACATCTTCTGGATTAGCACAACCAAACAAATATATGTTATGAAGACTTCCTTTTTCAAGAATATTTTCCATAAATCCGCTCATTCCACCAACTCCCTTTTCTGGTGTATATATACTCTTCATGTAGGTGACTAGGTCAGCTATGAATATAATAACAGGCTTTGTTTCTCTCATTTTCTTAAAGATTTCTTCATCTTCCATTCCATCTTCGACATATTGGTGCTTCTTCTTGTTTCTCTCAATAAAAACAGGCATCATTTCCTTCCAATAATCAAAGAGTTCTTGATCTGTGGTAATGTAACTTGCCTCCACCTCGGTAGCAATCTTACTTAATTGCTTATTGCTATCATCTACGATACAAAGATCAGCTCCTAGATTACTTGCCGCATGTATTAACATCTTCAGTACATTCGTCTTTCCAGTTCTTGCACGTCCTGAGATTTGATAGCAATAGGTCTCACTAAGTGGAATACTATAACAAGAGGCATCTTCCATATTATAGCCAACAGGTAGTTTATCCCCTTCTTCAATTATCTGCTGATAATCTTCGAGTTCAACAAATTCACTAAGTACAGGATGTTCTGGTATCTCGGGAACTTTTCGTGCAGTTTTTCCATTCCATGATGCATTCCATATACTACACTGTTCTCTAATTCTTTCTCCTCTTTGATAATCATCCTCTGCCTCCATGGTAAGTGCTGTCTGGAATTCTAATATATTACCCTCCATACTTACAAGGCCACGACCTTTCACATCCGCTTCTGGTAATACATTGAAATGCATTGTCCTCATGGCATCCCCATACTTAAACTTATCTCCCATCTCAAGACAGATTACCGTACGGATGTTATCTCCAATCCTACTTTGAATCTCACTGCTGCCAAATCCAGCCGAAGTAATAACAAGGAATATACCATAACCCGCACCATCTCTTGATAACTGAATTAATATATCTTCAAATTCATTATCTGTTTTTTCGCGGAAATTGGAGTAATTATCAATTGCAATAATAACGGATGGGATGGTAACTCCATGAACCTGCACGTACTGACTGTAGTTACCGCCTTGTAATAAATTCTTTCTATCATTCAACATCTTCCCAACCATACAGAAAAATTTCCGAATCTTATCTTCATCATTCTCATACATAACTCCACCAACATGTGCCGCATCTTCATATGCACCAAGCATATGGCTACTAAAATCTAATATATAGAAATTAACATACTCTGGATTATACCGATTCATTAAGGAATATATTAATGTCTGAAGGAATGTACTCTTACCACTAACTACGGTTCCGCAGATAGCCGTATGACCATTCTCTGCTAAATTTACAACAACAGGATTCTGCGCCTGGTTCTCTGGGTCATCGCATAACCCAACATAAGCTTCAAGAGTCCATTTCTTATTTATCTGTGGCCACTTATTATTATTAAAGCAACAATCTTTATATCCAAATAGTTCCTCTAGATATAACTTCTGTGGAAGAACTGGTAACCAGAGTTGAAGATTATGCGTATATCCATTCTCTTCTGCCAGAGATTTAAGATATTCTACCACTGCATCTAATTGTGTTTTTTCCTTTAGCTCTGGTAATTTCTTACCATGTTCTGATGCTTGCTGAATTAATAATTTCATACTCTCTTGGTCCATCTCATTAGATGAATCTAGATTTCCTTCTGTTAACATTTGTACGAATTCTTCCAAACGAATCCGATTATATGGATTATCAGGAAAGTCTACTTTAGCTATAGCTAACTGTGTAAATGTATCTTTTAGTAATTGATTCCGTTTTTCTGCACTATCAATACAATCTCCTAGTTTATATCCTAACCGTTTTGAAGCATTAACCAAGACTTTCGTTAGAAGCATCAGCCACTTAGTTCTTGCAGCTTCCTTTTGTTTAATCTTTGTCTTACTACCAACGATTGCTGTCTTCCCAGTTAGTGTAAGCATTGTTGCAATATCTGTATGTATCTGTGCTGCATCTTCATCATAAACTGCACCACTCCAACCGGATTGAAATAGTTCATATATTTCATCATTACCAACTTGAAGATAACAACGGCCAGCTTGAGTAATATAAGCAGCATCTGGTTTATGTAACATATCATTACTGTCTTGTCTGTCTTGAACTCTAAGACACAGACGAAACTTCGTATTGGCCCAGATATTATCATCTACAGTACCACTTGGTTTTTGAGTAGCTAGAATTAAATGAACACCAAGGCTTCGTCCTACCTGTGCTACACTAATTAGTTCCCTCATAAAATCAGGTTCTTCTCTTTTTAATTCAGCAAACTCATCAATGATAATAAATAAATGTGGTACTGGAATCTTTGCCTCATTATTCTTAAGTAATCTCGTATACAAATTAATATTATTAACGCCATGTTCATTGAAGATTCTCTGTCTTCGCATGTTCTCACTTTTAATAGAAACCATAGCACGATGCACTTGATTACCCGATAGATTGGAAATTTGTCCAATCATATGTGGTAAATCGGAGAACAGATTCGCCATTCCACCACCCTTGAAGTCAATGATGAAAAACCCTATGTCATCAGGACTGAAATTAATGGCTAAGGATAGCATATAGGTTTGAAGTGTTTCACTTTTACCAGATCCAGTAGTACCAGCAATCAGACCATGTGGACCGTGATACTTCTCATGAATATCTAGATAACAATCTGCACCACCTTGCTTCTTACCTATTAGTGCTTTCATACTGTCATAGGTTCGGTTCTTTCTCCAACGTTCCATAACATTTAGTTCTTTCAATACAGATATTCCATACATCTCAAAGAAGTCCAATGAAGGTGGAATATCCGAGCTACTCTCCATCTCACTTACCTTAATATTAGCAAGTCTTCTTGCCAATTCATCAAGCTCCTTATAACCTGCTTGATCTAATTCTATCTCATCCTCATCCCCACGTCGTTCTAATGCATTATAGATAACAGTTTTCTCATCTTTCACATTTAAGATATCTTCACAGGCATTTGGAAGTTGTTCATCCTTTTCAGCAAACAATAGTGTAGAGATTCCGTATTCTTCTTTGGGATCTAGAAGATATTTGGCAATTGGCTCACCCATTAACATCTGTACATCTCCTACAAAGATGACATAATGTGGTTTTACCACTTTCTTTGTTGAGTATGTATTTGTATTCTCCATTCGAAGTCGCAAGATATTAGCCAGTTCATAAAATACATCACTTGCTTCTAACTGATTAGAAGCCACATATCTCGTCTTATAGTCTGCTGACCAAACATGAGGAAGCCACTGTGCAAACTCCCACATCTTCTCGTCCTCGTTTTTTCTATCATATAGAAACACCATCTTAACATCTGTATAACAGTTGTTCGCTGCAATCTGCGCTGCCATGATATGCATGGCTTTGATACATCCTGTCCGATTCTCCCCACCAACAATACCAAGGAGCCTATGCTTCATCAGATTCACACCAACAGGAACGTGATATAACGTCTTATAATTCTCACTGATTGTCTCTGGTTTTTCCATAAGTTTATCTTCAATCAACTGGAATCTAACCTTAGGGAAATTAATTTGTGCATGAAAAGGTATACTTCCAAGTCCAAGTCTTACAAATAGGAAATCATCATGAGTATAATTTCGGTTCCAAAGCGCTGACTCCTTCTCGCCATAAGTAAGGCAAACCTTAGTATCGGGATAGGCCTCTAATAAGACTTTACTATTATGCTCATATTTTTCCCTAATAAAATCTGTCATTTTTAAAAGATAGTTTCCGTAGGCATTAAACCGTAACTCCTCTTCTTCCTTTTCATCTTTCTTCGCATACCTTAGATTTACCATTGCCCATATAACACCAATAACTGCCGATCCAAAGGCAGTAACCAAACCAGTATACATAAATGCAGAGGAATTGCCTCCACTACTTCTCATGGCAACTACTGAAATCATACAACCTAAGAGCATAGGAATAGCCATAGTAAATGAAGGCCCTATTGTATAAATAAGTGGACGGTCTTTCGTCCTTTTTGCTGCCGGAGGCCCTTCTATTTCAATTGGATCACTAAAGATTTTAAGAACATTTCTTGGGGAGCGATTAAAATAGACTTTCTTCTTTTTATCGCTCCTTGCCATAAGAACTGTACTCTCTTGTTGAGCGTACTCAGATAAACTCTGAGGATTCACAATTACCCTTCCTCCAATACTCGAAATTGCAATCAAATCCCCTAGATATACGAGATGTAGGCCAAAGATATCAATGCTGTCTGCATAATTTAGTTTCTGTTTCTCTTTGACACGAATAGAATTAACAAAAATTCCGTTGGCACTCAAGTCTTCAATCAGTACTTCCTTGCCTTCACGTACCAATCTAGCATGATTTCTTGAAACATAATTTTGTGTCTCATAGCAAATCATATTAGTCGGACTCTTACCAATGGAAATTTCATTTTTCGTAGAAATATCAAATTTTTCGTAGACACCAAATAAAGTATCTGTCTCAATGACTATAATATTAATGCTTTTTTGTCCTCTTATTTCAACTTCTAATATATCTCCATTAGCAATTACCTTGTTGAAATAGACTTCCTCACCCTTACGAACTATATACTCCTTACTTTGAACAAAACTCCATTCTCTATCTCCAACTTCCAAGCCAATCTCAATATTATCATCAAGTGAAAATAGTTTCCTGTTCAATGTGATGAAATCATCCGCATTACTAATTGATGGTAATACATGCTTGTAAAAGACCTCTTCCGCATAAAGCATTAATACAACACTCATCTACCGTACACATCCTTTCTCAAGATAATCTACAGATACTTCTTATTAATAAAAAATAGTTTTACGCGAAAGGATATTTCACCAATCTGGAAAATATCCTTATTCTTTAACTCAATTGCTTCTTCATTTCCTAAAACACATCTGTTCCCTTTTCTCTTTACAATGGTTCCATTGGAAGAACCCATATCCTTGATCCAGACCTCGTTTTGGCTTTTGAATATTGTACAGTGGGTTCCGGATACTATCGGGTCTCTTAAGCATACGTCAGATGTCTTTGGATTCCTACCAAATGTAATAACCTTCTCTGGATTAAATATGTAATTTACTTTCTTCTTTGCCTGCTTTGTTATCAATTGGAGCATAACCTTGTCTTCTAGTTGATAACGATCCTCTATTTTTCCTGTTAGTACTGGATTCGTTAATGCATTACATAATGCATCCTCCTTCAAGATATCAAATGCTGCTTGATTTTTCTTCTTCCTTTGTTTATTAATCCGACGATTTAGAAAGAAGAACGTTCCAATCAATAGCACTGCTGCAATAATACCTAAAATCTTGGCTAACATATAACTTCTCCTCTCTTATAAACGATACAACTTATCCATATAACTATTTAGTAATCGTACAGTCTGGTAAGGCTTTTTGTAGTTTTTTTATCTGAGAAGCTGACACCTTCGTATCAGAAAGGTTCACAACCCATAAATTCTTAAGTTTATATAGAGCAGAGATATCTTTTACAGACGTACCAGATAAATCAATAACCTTTAACTCTTCGAAGTTCTTCACCACAGATATATCCTTCAAATCCTTATTATGATCCAAACGAATTTCCGTTAATGCTGTCAATTTAGATAAAGAACTGATATCCTTAATTTGATTGTATGATAGGATCAGACTGTTTACATTCTTCAAACCGGAAAGGTCTGACACATCCTTTACTTTATTCTTGGTAAGGTTTATACAGCCAAGATTACTTAATTCTTTAAGGCCTTCAAGGTTCTTAATCTTATTGTTTTGTAAATCAAGATACGTTAAGTAAATACCTTTCTCAAGTCCACTTGTAGTTGTTAATGCATTATTCTTCATAATCAAACTGGTAACTTTACCAATATCCTTAACCTTACTATAATTCTTTAATTTCTTACTACTTAGATCTACTTCATACTCTTCTTTTGGTTTCTCAACCTTTTCTGGTTGGTCTTCTGGTTTGTTGTCTGTTTCATTGCCTTCTGTTGTCGGTTTTTCTACCGTTGTTGGCTCTTCAACTACTATAATCTTTTCAACATATTGAGCTATTCCAGTCCCAACGCCGGACTTTTCATTAAAAGCTACTATATCATCTTCAAAATTACTGTACTTTGTCTGTTTTTGCGTAAATCCTAGAATTACACCTGTAATGCCAATAATAACAATTCCTAAAGGAATCGCAATCTTTAATATTCTACTTGCCGATTTATTCTTACTAGTCTCTGTTTGTGTCTCACTGTTTTGGTTTTGACTAGTTGTACTTTGTTCCTTGGTTATACTTTGTTCCTTAGTTATTCCTTGTCTCTCAATTGGAGTTATTTCTGAAGATTTTATCATTACCGTAGCATCGATATCCTCTATGTAGCTATCATTCTCTTTTTCATGATTTAAAAAAACTGTGGATTCATACTCATTCTCTATATTCTTTTCTGGTTCTTTCTTAGTGTAGTTACCACTATTTCTTTCATTACTACCAGCATTCAGATATACAGTTCCTTCTTCGGAATCCATGGACTTCTGTTCTATATTATTCTTTTCTTCTTCCTTTGTAACAGTAGATTTTTCAAAAAGAATTTCTTCTTGCGTAATATGTACGTTCTCTAATGCTTCATAAAACTCCTTAGCAGTTGAAAATCGATTATCAGGTTCATACTGACAGGCTTTTAGAATCTGGTCTACAAATTCCTTTTCACCATTCTTTGGCGCAGGAATCTCTTCTCCTTGGAATCTCTTCTTAAGAGCTTCTTGTTTTTCACTAAATCGAAGCACACCATTCTCTGCACTCATGAACGGTGCCCGCCTATTATTCAGATAATAATACATAACCATACCTAATGAATAGATATCAACTCTCTCATCATACATCTCACCACGATAAACCTCTGGTGCCATATATCCGTAGGTACCCTTAACAGACAGCCCACTTTCTACACCTTCTAGCTGCCTTGCAATTCCAAAGTCCCCAAGTTTGAAATCTCCATCTTCTGATACGAATATGTTGACAGGCTTGATATCTCTATGTATGATGTTCCTCTTTTGACAGATTTCAAGTGCCGTACACAAATCTTTTCCTAACTTTAATATAGTACGGGTGGTCATTCCGAATTCCTGTACATAATCATTTAAACTAGTTAGAAGTTCCATACGGATAAGAATATAGTACCCAATTCCGTTTTCTTTTGGTATGATTTTATGATCCTCGAAACTTACGATGTTCGTTCTTCCCTTTAGTTCCTCCATAATCTGAATTTCTTTGTAGATTACTTCTGCTACTTCATATAGATATTGGGATGCAGTCCCAAGATCTGAACTTTCTGATATGATATCTTTTTCTTCATTATCTGTCTTGGGAAGTGATATAATTTTCAAAGCGCTATAATACTTCCGTCCAAATTCTTCTTTATAGATCTTATAGACGCTTCCGTAACTACCTTCTCCAATCAGACTTTCAATATACCATGACTCCCAAAAAGGTTCTAAGCTATGTGGATTGAAATTACTCATTCTGGTTTCCTCTCCTTATATACATTATGAAATCTTTAGTATAATTGCGGTTATATTATCTCGCGCCCCTAAAATCTGAGCTTGTTCTACCAGCTTCCTTGCTATTTCGTTAGCTTCATACATGCAATACTCTTTCAAGTACGTTTCTAAAGTCTGTTCCGTCATTGTTTCCATCAGTCCATCACTACAGAGAACAAGAATCATTGGTTCATATGGGATTTCTCCATAATGAGGCTCAATTACAAATTCTTTTTTTGAAATTCCAAGATACTGCGTCAAACGGTTTTGACCAAACATACGATTTAAATGGTTACTACCATTCCCTATCTCAAGAAGCATTGCAGCTTGATTATGATCTCTTGAAAGCTGCTTAATCTTATTGTCCTTATATTGATAAATCTTGCTATCTCCTATATTAGCATAATAAATCTGATCACTCTCACAATAAACCAACGCTAATGTACTTCCTGTTTTCTTACCCATATCTGCTAATTCAATAACTTTCTGGTTTGCTTCCTGAATCATCTCTTCTAGACTCTCATATACAGAAATATTAGGTTGACGATGAAGTAGTCTATTTTCATTCTTTGCAATACTCTGGACTACTGTCTGAGATGCCTCTCTCCCATACCCAGTCCCTCCCATACCATCACATAGGACACACATACTCGGTAAATCTAGTTCTACAGAATCTATTTCCTCCAGTTCTTCCTGATAGCGGTATTGGTGATTTATAAAAAAATTGTCTTCATTCTTCTCCCGAAAGGAGCCCTTGATTGTAAATACACCTGCTTGAATTCTTTGTTCCATCGGTTATTTCCCTCCGACTCTAGATATAATAATCAAAAAAATGACAATATCCTCATTCTATATTGATATTATACTCGATTTATTTCCACAATCAACCATTTTAGAAAAAATGTAGGACTAATGGACTATAAAAAGGCTGTTACACTATGTGTACAGCCTGTATTAATAAACCCATTGGGCATGATTTTAATAATAACTATTTACTATTTAGAATAACAACTCCCTCTTTATTATCAACTGTATAATCCATATTTAATAGCTCTGCCCAATCACTTAATTTAATATAAGCAAAATAATTAGCTTCGCTATCTCCCCATAAACTAGGGCATTCACTTAATTTAATATTAAGTTTTTGGTTATTTTTCATAAAATAATACTCATCCTTAATTCCTTCATCATCAAAAGGAAAATATACCTCATAAGAATCATTACTTATAGTATATCTTGTTATGTTATTCTCATTATCAATATCATAGTCCCCATCTAGATATTCTGTTATGATCTCACGTTGCATATAATCCTGAACATTCCCATTATAGTCTAGTATAACCCCATAACCGACCAACGTAAGCCATTCCTGTTCATCTACGCTATATACAAATTGGGGGTCGTATTTTTTACTAGTATATTGATTACCATTGATAACAAGTTCCTCAATTACAATTCTCGGCATATTTGTTAACATATCCTCATCCACAGTCGCGTCAATGTACTCTTCTTGTCGTACTCCTTCAACATAGAAAAGTTGAAGATACTCTATACTCTTTTCTTTATCAAGCTTATTAATCCATGAAAGGTTAGTACTATAAAACTGTTTATCATCTTTATACATAGTAATATTAATGTTTGAAAGACCTTCGTCTTTTACTTTATATTTATCGCCATAAAGCAAACGAAGCTCATAAACAAATTCGTAAACTGTTCTTATATTGTTATACTTTTGGAAGGTCACACTAATAGAATAGCCCTCGTCTTCTGTGGTTATTTTTATGTCTCCAGATGCATATTTGTCACTCAAGATTTTAATGTCATCCGCTATAAAGTCTTGTAGTTTCTCCATGTAATCCGTATAAATGTATTTACTATATTTTGCGGGAAACAATCCAGGCGGATTATAATCAAGACCACCTTCCACATCAAAATCAAATCCAAATTCTGACTGAAAATGATATATCGTTATCTCACTTTCTTCCTCAGTATCTTGCTTTTTCTCCGTTGAAATAAGTTTGCAAGAACCTCCATAGTTTTCTCTAATGTACGAAAAAACCTCCTGTTCAGTAGGAGGATATTTATCCCCACATCCTGTAAAAAGTATCATAAAAATACTACTCAACATAATAAATACTGTTTTCGATCTCCCCCATTTTATCATATCATTAATCGCTCCCACTAATTTTAAACCTCCTTAATCATTAATTTTCCCACTCTAAATACAGACGATACACCCTCATAGCTATACAACGATACCAAAAATTAACACCATAATTCTAACTATACTTGAGTCTAATAACTCTACATAAATCCTTATGTAAATCACACCACTTTATCATAAATTCTTTGTTCTGATTTGACGTAGTTTGTTCTTATATTTTTAAGTACTTCACCCATTTGAGTAAAGTTATTACTATGTGTTTTTAAAAGAATGTTCGCACCTCTTATCAGTAATGATGGTCTTATCATTCCTGAGTCTATATTTTTTGCTATTTCCTCAAGATCTTCGGACATTTGCTTTAATTGCCTACTATAATCAGTCATTTTCGACTCTGCTTCTTGAAGCGTACTAGCTTTTACTGCGAAATCTGTATCTCCTAATATTTCTGTTAAAGGTAACGTTTTTATTTGTATGTCCTCACCATTGTTATTTACCTCAACTCTTTTCAAATCTTTAGTTACCATGAGAATCACACTTAATAGCTTTGTCATTTCACGTCTCGATAATGTACATCCTGTTTTATTATTTATAATAGCTGTTATTAAACTTAATGTCGGATCGAACGGATTAGATAAATGAATAGCTACATCACTTACAGCAGTCATACTTAAATCCAAAAATATTCCATTTGTAACATATACAACTGTATCAACCAAATCGCTAACATTTGACAATCCAGATTTATTAAGAACTTCTTTTAGTGCATCTATTAATTCAGGGTTTACTTGTTGATATTTAAGTAGATAGGCCGTTAGATTTGCAATACTATCAACATTATCATCTCTCAATATGATATCTAATAATTGATCAAGACTAGTCCCTTTAAACCCCTCCTCCACTAATTCCCCTATCATTTCCAATGTCTTTTGTTTATCTTCAGATGGTAAGGTTCTCAAATAACTATTCAGGAACTCATCCACTGCAATCATATTGGGATCTTGGGGGCTTTCATTTATATATGCCTTTATATATGCATTATTATACTCTTTATACTCTTTATCACCTATTATCCACCTATAATATCTTGTTTTTAGTAGATTAGATTTATAATAAAAAAATGTGGAGGGGCCATGACTTTCTGCAAATCCACCTTCTCCGTAATCATATCCTTTATAATATTTCTTAGTTCCGATATCATTTAATAGTATATTGACATAATCCGTATCCACATTATGATTTTCTATCTTATCTTGATTATACATAATCTCTTTTTTATATTTTTCCATAAACTCATCTGAGAAGCCTTGACCATCATAGGCAACACATCGATCTACCGTATTATCTCTAATTGTTATATATTTTGACTTATTACCGCCCTTAGAATGACCTGTTATCGTTACATAATATTCTTCTAAATCTAATGAACGATACCACTTTAATGCACTCTCTTGGCACTCTGTAGAAACACCATCTGAAGCATCTGTCTTTCCTCCAGCCACAAAATTATCTTTCCATTCATCCGCGGAGGTTCCTCTAAAGGCTACCACTGCCTCTTTTGTTGTCGGATCAATAAATACAGCACTGATTCCTCCACCAGCTTCTTTATCGACATAAGTTGTTACTATCTCCATTCTCATCAGTTGTTCATCTGACTTAATAGTTCTAATGATTTTTTTCCAATCAATTCCTGTCACAAAGGCATCATAGCCTTTGTCATTAATTAACTCTGATGTTTCTATGCTCTCCATTATTTCAGCAACTGTTTTCCCTTTACACTTAACAATACTTTTGAGTGGATCATTTTCTTTCATATACATCAAATTATTAAGTAACAACAATTGTTCTTTGGATAATTTTTCTGACATAATTATTCTTCCCCTTCATGATTAAATTGTTGAAAAGTCTCCTCAATTATAATAGAATCCTTTCCTTCACTACTTATATAATCGGCAAAGTCATTACCATCCACACAGTCTGTAGGTATATCACTCAACACATAAATACTATAACTACCATAAATTTTTTTTTCTTTTATTATATCCTGTACATGCTTTATTAAACTTGAAGGATCCTTTTCTTCTTTTCCATTAACAAATATTTCTGTATCATTTTTTATCCTAAAACTCTCATTAATGATTCTGTTAACATCAAATATCTCATTTATCTCTTCTTCACGCATAGAACTCATATTTACTTGAATAGCCACACATTGCTTACATCCCTCTTGTAATACTTTCAAGAGTTCCTCTTCATACTTTTCTTTTAATAGAACTCCAGAATAATTATCTGTTATTGCATACACATCTCCGCTATCTTTTTTTTCAATATCAATGCGCATATCATACCATTCATCATCATCATCTGCTATAAATATAAATTCTGTAAAGTCATGAAAGATATCGTTACTTTCTCCCCTAATAATTTTAAACGTATGACTTGGATATTTTCTCTCTAAGTATTCTTTGGCAGAATCAAATTGTCTTAAAACCTCTATTTGCCAATCAGAAAGTTTTCCTTCCTTAACTCTTTCTTCATTGAAAGACATTTCAATTAATAAATCTCTTTGTTCGTCTGTCATAGCTGTGATTTCCTCCTTTTCCTCATCATTCTTCATATCCTTACAAGCGCTTAAACTTAATCCAGTGACTATGATTATTGTGGCTAGTAAAAGCTTTATTCCTTTTTTCATCTATATATACTCCCTTCAATTATTGGATTACAGAATTCAAATCTTAGTGATAGTCTTGTTTCAAGTTTTCTGAAATAGCTATTTTTTTTATGCCTTATCAACTTTTTTTCCATCATAATGAGTTATACTTTTTAGTGTAGGATTATCTTTAAAATGCATTAAATTATTCAGTAGTAATAACTGTTCTGTGGATAATTTTACTGACATAATTATTCTTCCCCTTCATGATTAAATTGCTGGAAAGTCTCTCGTATTATAATAGAATCCTCTCCTTCATTACTAACATATTCTAAAAAATCATTTCCTTCTATACAGTCCTCTGGTATATACTCCAATACATAAACGATATAGCTACCATATATTTTCTTTTCCTTTATTATATCTTGGATTTGATCTACTAAAGTTGAAGGGTTCATTTCATCTTTTCCATTAATAAAAATCCTTGTACGATGTGTTATTTCAAAACCCTCATTAATGATTCTATTTACATCAAATGTATAACCAACCTCTTCTCCGTCCATATTTTTCATACTCTCTTTAACAGCAACGCATTGTATACAAGAGCTTTGTAATACTTTCAACAGTTCTTTTTCATACTTTTCTTCTAATAAGGTTCCATAATAGTCATCTATTGCCATATAAACATTACCACTATCTTTTTTTTCAATATCAATGCGCATATCATATGATTTTTCTTTATTATCATCTGCTATAAATGAAAAATCTGTATAGTCACGATAGATGTCGTACTCACACCCCCTAATTATCTTAAACGTATGACTCGGATATTTTCTCGCCAAGTATTCTTTAGCATAGTCAAATTGTCGTAATACTTCTATTTGCCATTCTGATAGAGTTCCCTCCTTAACTGATTCATCATTTATACTCAGTTCTAATAATAAATCTCTTTGTTCGTCTGTCATCGCTGTGATTTCCTCCTTCTCCTCATCAGTTTTCATATCCTTACATGCGCTTAAACTTAATCCAGTGGCTATGATTATTATGGTTAGTAAAATCTTTATTCCTTTTTTCATCTATATATACTCCCTTCAATTATTGGATTGCAATATTCGAAACTTAGTTATAGCCTTGTTTCAAGTTTTCTGAAATAGCTAATTTTTTTATCCTTATCAACCGCTTTTCCCCTACAACTAAAAACTTTTATGTAGATTATCTTCTGTCATATACGACAAATTATTAAGTAACAATAATTGTTCTTTGGATAATTTTCTGACATAATTATTCGTCCTCTTCATGATTAAATTGCTGAAAATCTTCTTCAATTATAATAGAATCATTTTCTTCATCACTAACATAATTAAAGAAATCATTTCCTTTAACACAGTTTTTTGGTACGCCCGTCAATACATAAACAATATAACTTCCGTATATTCTCTTTTCTTTTATTAAATCTTTTACTTGTTTAACTAAGGCCAAAGGATCTGCTTCATCTTGTCCATTAATGAATATGGTAGTATGATGTGTTACTTCAAATCCCTCGTCAATTATTCTATTTACATCAAATGTTTCATTTACCTCTTCTCCATCCATTGAACTCATATCTACATGAACCGCCACACATTGTTTGCATTCTTTCTGTAATACTTTCAAGAGTTCCTCTTCATACTTTTCTTTTAATAGAACTCCAGAATAATTATCTGTTATTGCATACACATCTCCGCTATCTTTTTTTTCAATATCAATGCGCATATCATACCATTCATCATCATCATCTGCTATAAATATAAATTCTGTAAAGTCATGAAAGATATCGTTACTTTCTCCCCTAATAATTTTAAACGTATGACTTGGATATTTTCTCTCTAAGTACTCTTTGGCAGAATCAAATTGTCTTAAAACCTCTATTTGCCATTCTGAAAGTTTTCCTTCCTTAACTCCCTCTTCATCGAAAGACATCTCAATTAATAAATCTCTTTGTTCGTCTGTCATTGCTATAACTTCATCTGGCTCCTCATTTTCCATTAATTCTTTACAAGCACTCAAACTTATTCCAATCGTAATAATTATTGCCGTCAACAAAAGCTTTAATCCTTTTTTCATGTATATACTCCCATAATGACTGAATCCACCATTCATACTTAATAAATCTACTTTTTATAAGTTCTAGTTTCTTTACTTTTTTCCTCTGCAGCTTTTCTTTTTTGCGCAATTTCAAGATTTTTCAATTCAGCTTCATAAACCCTACGAGCTATTTCACGTATCGTATCTGCAGTCGTACGGATACTAGTTACCGTATCATCCAATGCTCCTTGAAGCGTCAAACACTTATTCAGATAGGTACTTGCACTATCTCCCTTCCAATCGCTAGATAGCGTCTTCATAGTATCATCAAAACTCGTACAGGATAGATTTGACAATCGATCTGCAATGGCATCAATACTATCCGCTTGCTGTTTAGCTTTCTTAAAATCCATCATGATAGATGCTTCACTCATCCTTTAGTACCTCCCCTAACTAATTAGATTTGTTGGAAGATTTTCAGCTACCTCTTTTACGGTTTTCTCAGCATCGCTATAAACACCAGCCATGGCATTAAGATCCGTTACATGTTCAGATAACCGTTTGAAAATTTCCGTTATTTCTGGTTCATATTCTTTATATATTTTTCTATGTGCATCTCCAGCATTGCCTATCCAATAGGAATTACATTTTGATACAACATCTAGCATATTGTTGAATTTGGTCTGCATCGTACTTATTTTATCTTGTACAGCCTCTGCTTTTTGATATAAGGTTTCTGGGGTGACCTTGATTATTCCACCTCCAATACCCGCACCTGTTGTTTTGCTCATTTTTTACCTCCCAACTCCATTTGATACTACACATTTCATTATTTACACCAAACTATAATAAAAAACCCCTAGATTCTATAGTTTTATTGCTTCAATTAAATCATTAACAGTATTTTTACATCTAGAATACTCCTCGCTTGCATACTTCATACAATCCATAAACTCTACCATGGATTTACAGATATCATTTAATGTTGCATAATCTTTAATAAACTGATTTATAAATTCTGACTTTGCATTTCCTTCCCACATTGTATCCAATTCTTTGATAGACTCGAACATCTCCTTCATACTATTCTGGATACTATTTAGCTCTGAACTCATGTTAAATCTATCTCTATTTAAATTTTTAGTATTAATTTCAACCTCATTTATCATCACTTTTTGCTCCCCCCTACCTATTCTCAAGCTTCTCAAAGAAAGAACTAATAGTATCAAGATCCTTAAACTTTACTTCAAGTTTTTGATATACTATTTTTCCTCTTTCATATCTATCCTCAATTTGTTTCTCACAATGCTCATAGTACTTTATAATTTCATTCAGTGTATGCGCCAACTGTTCAAACCCCTTTTTTTCTTGTTCTAATTGTATCCCAAGGCTCTGCATCTGTTCTATAATTCCTGACATTCCAGAAAGTGAACGAAGATTGGACTTGCACTGCTCCATATCTTCTATACCTATTTCTAAATATTTTTCATAATCCATTATTTTCTGACTACACTTAGACAACTGAGTTAACTCTACAGAAAACATGCTATATCCTCCACCTTCTTTAATATAGCAAGAGTCTAGTGTATATTCTTGACGATACACACTAGACACGTTCCTATGACTAACCTGATTTTTATGTATTCATTGACTATATCTTAGCCTTAGCCAATAACATTGGATGCTAAAGCACTGATTTCATCTTGGCTATCCTTTTCCGCTTTCGTATATACACTAGCCATTTCCTTCAAATCAGCTGCATGTTCTTGGATCATCTTATTGATTTTTTGAATATCAGTATCTAAACTTTTGAACTTAGTGCTATATGCAGTAGCTGCTTCACCTGTCCAAACAGAACTTAATGCTACTGCAAGATCTGTCATTTGTGATGTCAAGCTACTAACATTCTTTCCTTTAGTACTAAATGTATCTGCAGTTGTTGACAACTGTTCTGGGGTTACTTTGATTATACCTTCCATTAATTCATTCTCCTTTTTTGATTATTCTAATATTAACAAGTCAACTTTATTAGTACTTTCTTTTACTTGCAGTATCTACATTAGTGTTTTCTGCAGTCTGGTACTTTGTTGCAATGGTAACCAATGCTTCACAATACTTTTCAATTGCGTTGTGGAATTTTACCATTTGTCCTTTATCGTTTATAAAAGATGCATGGAATGCTTTATTTGCTTGACCTTCCCACATAGATTGTAATGCACTTTCTGTTGTCTCTAATTCTGTTACCTCTGTTTTAAATTTTGCATTTAATTGTTGTAAATCAGTAGCCTTCGTTGCTAGTTCTTTGGCTGTTACTTGAAATGCTGACATTGTTTATCCTCCTTATAATCATTTAGTATATTTTTTACTTCTTGGAAATTATAACATATTTAAAGCAAAAAATTCTATTTTTCTGACAGACGACACGATTTTTGGAATGAACGACATGATTTTCATTAATTTTCAAGATTTTTAAATAATTTTTGCATTCTCTTTCCCGGGTATCATTACTTTGATTTCTTTTTTTAGAACCTCTAAACTATAGTCTAATCGTATCATTTGTTCCTCGCTCCCCTGTTCTATATAACACTGGTTATCCTCCAAACAAAAACATAACTCTGTAATAATTTTCTCTCTTATAATGTCCCAGCTTTGAATCCGAGTAAGAATTCTTTTCTCCGTTTTATCAAAATCTACATCCTTAGACTTGTAAGTAAGATATCCTTCCTCTAAGATATAATCTACAAATTCTTTCTTTTCAATTTCATATATACGTAATGTATCTTCTCGTGTATTAGAAGTCTCCGTTATTAGAATTATATTTTCCTTTGAAAGATAACAGCACTTTCCTGGATAATAGTCTTTGTCAGTATTAAAAGTAATTACTTCAGTTGCTTCTTTAATTATTTTAAAAAATGTAGAATATGGTTCCTTCACTTGTATTATCTCTTCTGAAACGTTTATTATATTTTTCTTTATCATCTGATGTAATGTTTGAATAAAAATTTCCCACTTCATCTGCTCTGGTTGATTACCTAGGTAACTATAAATTCTCTGAATTCCACAGCGATTTGCCAAAATTTCGAATTCATTTAAAGAGAGAAGATAATTAACTTGAACACCTTCTACATTCATATCAAATTCTCCTTTACCACACTTCGATAGCTTCTAGATATTGGGACCTTGTTGCCATCATTCATAATTATTGTGTTTTGTGCCATTTTGATTTCCTGTACTCTACTTAAATTAAATATAAAGCTTCTATGGCTTCTTATGAAATTACCTGGTAGAATTTTTTCTAAGCTATCGATCGTATTATAAAAACAATACTCTCTCTCATCTGACATAACGATTATTTTCTTTTCTCTTGATTCAAAAAATACAATGGAAGAATATTCAATCCGTATACGATCCCCCTTAATTTCTATTATGAAACATTCTTCTTGATCTATCGTTGTATCTTTGATAAGAGCATACTGAAACATTTCTTGGACCGCTTTACATAACTGTTTTTTATCATAAGGTTTAAGTAACAAAGAAACTGCCATAATACTTGGATTAAGATAGCTCATTGGAGAAATACTACTATCTGCAATAATCTGAAGTACTATATTGGGAAATAGCCTTCTTATATGCTCCGCAAAGGCAATTGCTCCCTCTTGAGTTACATCTAAACAAAGAAAGTCTATATTCTGTTTTTGTCTGCTATATTTCCGTGCCATAACAACACCCTCACAGCATTTTATATCCCAGTCTTCTGAGCTATAATAAGCGATATTTTCTGTTACTGCCTTCTCAATTCTTTTATTCGCTTTCTTATTGCTGCAAATTAACATGGTAATCACTTATTATCCCCCCTAATTAATGCAATCACTATCTTCAGCAATACCTTCATCTAAGTTAATTCTATAATTG
>NZ_CBDLAM010000001.1:31235-72001 GCF_965301125.1 Anaerosporobacter sp.
AACCATTTTGTAAATATATAGTTAAAAAGCACTACATATTTTGTTTATATTTATATATTAAAAAGAGGCAACCTTTAATTAAAAGTTGCCTCTTCACATATAAAATACATTATCATCTTCTCCTAGGAAGCGTCACAATAAAACTAGATCCCTTCGTATATTGAGAACGTACACGTATATTACCAGTATGTTTCAAGATAATTAATTTAGCGATGGATAACCCCAATCCATGCCCATTAATCTTTCTATCCCTTACATGATCAGAACGGTAGAATCTCTCGAATATATTATCAATATCTTTTCTTGTCATACCGATACCAGTATCCTCTACCGATATAACACAATCCCCATCTTTATTCTCACAAGATATGTAGATTGAGTCCCCATCACTAGTGTACTTAACCGCATTATCAACAAATACCCTTATTGCTTGCTTTAGCGCTTGCCTGTCCCCATAAACCATAACATCTTCTAGCGCCTTGGTCTCAATAATCCGATTGGTTGTAACCATCTTCGTTTCCTTTAACATATCTTCTACAAGTACACGCATGTTAAACATATGCTTCTCTAATTTAAGTGTCTTTTTATCGTGCCTTGATAGGAACAATAACTTCTCAACTAACTCTTGCATTGACTTAGATTCATTCTTAATCGCTTCTATAGATTCTTCCAAGACTTCCGGATCTGATTTTCCCCATCGATCTAACATGTTAACATATCCTTGAATAACTGCAATCGGTGTTCTAAGCTCATGTGAGGCATCGGAGACAAATTGTTTTTGACTTTCATAAGATAATTCAATCCGATCTAGCATTTTATTAATTGTCTCAGCAAGATCCTTAAGTTCATTCTTTGTTCCAGCAATATTAATTCTTTCACTTTGTAGGTTATTAACAGTAAGGCGATTTGCTAGTCTTGACATATTTTTAATAGGTAAGAACACTTTTTCATCACCATTTTTACCATAACCAATTACACAGGCTGTAAAGAATGCAAGCAGTAAAATCACAAATGGTAATAAACGATATAACAAAAGGCATTCTTCTGATAAATCAAATTGAAAATATAATACATAGCCCGTATCACCAATCTTAATCTTCTGTGTATCCTTCACAATTAACACTTTCTGGTCGTCTATAGTCCCATAGAATACCTTATGCAAGAGACTATCTCTCTTTTCAATACTACGCTCAATATCATTGAAAACAATTTCCTGTGTATCTTCATTTAAAATTTTTAAAGATAACCCTTGCATATAATATGGATTTTTCTCTTCAAAATCACTTATGTAAATCTCTTCATTCTCTAGACTAAATACCAACTGTTTTTGCAATGTATTACTATCATATGCCGAAATACCTAGATATACCCCTACGAATAATAAACAGAATACAACGCTATTAATAATCAACAATCTAAGGTAGTTTAATGATATACGGAATGCGATTGAGAAATAGAACTGGCTAAAGAATAACTCTTTTCTCTTTCGTAATGGTAGAACCGTACGAATTAGTAGTTTTCTAATCCATTCAACCATCTTACTTCTCGTCCTTAATTATATATCCAACGCCGCGGACAGTACTAATAAGATGAATTCCGTATTTGTCATCAATCTTTTGACGTAGGTATCTAACATATACATCTACCACATTCGTATCCCCTAGATATTCATAATCCCATACGTTATTTAATAACTGTTCTCTCGTCATAGCAATATTCTTATTCTTTAGTAGGTATTCAAGTAATTGGAATTCCTTCTTTGTTAGAGTAATTTCTTCTTTATCATATGTTACCGTATGACTAGCTAGATTTAGTAGAAGTTTTCCGTACTGCAATGTCTCTGTCTTTACGCCAGCATTTGAATGACGATTTAAAGATACACGAATTCTTGCTAACAGTTCTTCAATTGCAAATGGTTTTGTCATGTAATCATCCGCTCCCATATCAAGACCTGCAACCTTGTCTGTTACATCATCCTTAGCAGTTAACATGATGATCGGAACTTGGTTTCCCTCTTGTCTTACCCTTCTACAAACCTCTATACCACTTAACCCTGGTAACATAACGTCTAGGATAACCAAATCCACATCATCATGCATTGCTTTCTCAAACCCTTGTCTTCCATCTAAGGCAATCTCAACTTCATAGCCTTCATATTTCAATTCCAGTTCAACAAATCTTGCAATCTTATTCTCATCTTCAACTATTAATATTTTTGCCAAAACTATATACCTCCCTAATTTTCTATATAATTACTTCTATTGTATCATTATTTCTATAATTTTCACATTAAAAACATATTAAAAACTGTAATTAAATTGGGTTATTGCCATCACTAATGAGACGTCAACAGTGCAATATTAATTGACTAACAATTAAAAGTATCGTATAATTTACTTTATTATACCAAAGCTTTAAAGCTTTAAAGATTAAAATCGATAACAGATTAAAGAAGGGGACGGAGAATATGAAAAGAAGTAAAAAAATACTATCTACACTATGCATTTTTGCTTTGACCGTGACAGCGCTTAGTGGATGTAGTTCAAAAAAGGATTCTGACAAAACATTTAAGATTGGTGTTAGTCAACTTACAACTCATGACGCACTTGACGCTGCTTACAAGGGTTTTGTTGATGGTCTATCTGAGGCTGGATATAAAGAGGGCGATAATATCGAAATTAATTTTCAAAATGCGCAAGGTGACAAATCAAACATTAACACCATTGCTTCCACACTAGTTAATGATAATCCAGATTTAATCTTAGCGATTGGTACATCAACTGCTCAATCACTTGCTAATCTAACGAAGGATATTCCTATTGTAGTTACAGCCGTTACTGATCCTGAAGAAGCTGGAATTGTAGACACTAATGAAGCACCTGGTGGAAACGTTACTGGCACATCTGACTTAAATCCAGTTAAGGAACAGATGTATCTTTTAAAACAATTAGTCCCAACTGCTGATAAGGTTGCAATTCTATATTGTTCCAGCGAAGATAATTCGAAATTCCAAGCTGATCTTGCTGCAGAAGCTGCTGCAAATATTGGTATAGAAACAGTAGAAGCTACCGTATCTAGCACTAATGATATTGAACAAGTTATTCAATCATTAGTAGATAAAGTAGATGCTATCTATGCTCCTACAGATAACACGATTGCATCTGGTATGTCAACAGTATCGATGATTGCCAACGCAAACAATATTCCAGTTATCTGTGGAGAAACAGGAATGGTAGAGAATGGTGGCCTTGCTACATACGGACTTGATTACTATAACTTAGGAAAACAAACTGCTGCTATGGCTGTTAAGATTCTTACTGGGGAATCAGAGCCCGCAGATATGCCAATTGAATATATTGAAAATGTAGAATTGGCTATTAATGAAGATGTTGCTACTCAATTAGGAATCACGATTCCTGATGATTTAAAGGCTGAGATGAATAAATAATCGTAACCCGACTTACATATTGTTTAATACTAGAATAACCCCCGTTTTTTAATAGTCATTTAATTAAATATGGGCGATATTCTCTTTTACATTTTATATAAGAAATCTACATTATTAAATGATCGAATATAACAAAAGATTACAGGAGGTTATTATGGAAAACTTAACAGCAGTTTTATTTTCAATTTTAGGTGCTACTGGTCAAGGTCTTTTATGGGCAGTATTAGCACTTGGTATCTATATTACATTTAAAATCCTTGACATTGCCGACATGACTTGCGATGGTAGTTTCGCGTTAGGAGGTTGCGTAAGCGTTACATTAACCGTATCTGGTTGGAATCCATTTTTAACTTTACTTATATCCGTATTAGCTGGTATGGCTGCAGGTATGGTAACTGGCCTCTTACATACAAAGCTTAAGATTCCTGCAATTCTAGCTGGTATCCTAAGTATGATTTCCCTTTATTCTATTAACCTAAGAATATTAGGACAGGCAAATGAATCTTTAGTTAAATCAGATACCATCATCTCATTAATTAAAGACTTAATTCCTGATTCTATTATGGATTATATGAGATACTCCACACTGAATTCCATTATTGTTATCACTGTTGGTATTATTTTTGGTGTTTTACTTTGTATTCTACTGTATTGGTTCTTCGGTACTGAAGTCGGTAGTGCTCTTCGTGCAACTGGTAACAACGCAGACATGATCCGTGCTCTTGGACAGAATACAGACCATATGAAGATTCTTGGTCTTGTTATTAGTAATGGCTTAATTGCCTTATCGGGTTCTTTAGTAGCTCAAAGCCAGGGATATGGCGATGTTAACATGGGGCAGGGTTCTATTGTTATCGGTTTAGCTTCCATTGTAATTGGTGAGGTATTCTTAGGACATCGTACTTCATTTATAAGTAAATTAATTTCTGTTATTGTTGGATCTGTTGTCTACCGAGTAATTATAGCCCTCGTACTTCAAGCTGGATTAAATAATAATGATCAAAAATTATTTACTGCTATCATCGTTGCTTTTGCGTTATCAATTCCAGTTATTAAGAAAACAAAATTCGGTAGGTTTGTATCAAAGATTTTTGCTTGGATTAAGAAATCAAAATTTGGTAGGTTTATGAATAAAATCTTTGGACGTAAGAGAAAAACTTCCACAGTAGTAACTTCAAGCAAATAATCATTAGGAGGGAAAACAATATGTTATTTATAGAAACCTTACATAAAACATTTAATGCAGATACTATTAATGAAAAACATGTATTAAAAGGTGTGAATCTACATCTTAATCCTGGCGATTTCGTTACCATAATTGGTGGTAATGGTGCAGGTAAATCCACTTTATTAAACATGATTGCAGGTGTATATCCTGTAGATAGCGGTACACTTAAATTGGATGATATAGATATTACCAAACAACCTGAGCATGTTCGTGCGAAGCTGTTAGGGCGTGTGTTCCAAGACCCAATGAAAGGGACCGCTGCTAACATGGAGATTCAAGAAAACCTTGCTCTTGCATATCGACGTGGCAAAAAACGTGGATTAAAATGGGGTATCAACTCCGATGAAAAGCAGCAATACGTAGAAACTTTGAAGACACTTGACTTAGGCCTTGAAAATCGTCTTTCTTCAAAAGTTGGATTATTATCAGGTGGTCAACGACAAGCACTTACTTTATTAATGGCAACCTTAGTGAAACCAAAACTATTGTTACTTGATGAGCATACTGCTGCCCTTGATCCAAAGACAGCCAAGAAAGTACTTGATTTAACCGAACAAATTGTAGAGACAAATCACTTAACTGCACTTATGGTTACCCATAATATGAAAGATGCTATTCATATCGGCAACAGACTTATTATGATGCATGATGGTAACATTATCTATGACATTAGTGGAGAAGAAAAGAAAAACCTACAGGTATCCGATTTACTTAAAAAATTCGAACAAGCAAGCGGTGGAGAATTCGCTAATGACCGTATGATACTTGCATAATTAAAATGCAAGTATCATAGCGTGTTAGATTATAATCCAGAAAGAAGTGTTAAAATGCAATATAATATCTTGATTGTAGAGGATGATTCAGATATCAACAGTCTATTATCCAAAATATTGAACGCTGCTGACTATAAAACGAATCAGGCATTTTCAGGTACAGAAGCAAAACTTCTTCTTGAAAAAGAACTACCGGATCTAATTCTTCTAGACCTTATGTTGCCAGGAATATCAGGTAAAGAACTCTTGTATGAAATCAGAGAAGAAATGCATGCGGATATTCCAGTTTTAATTCTATCTGCAAAAAGCTCTTTGAATGATAAGGTTGAATTATTAAGAACGGGAGCGGATGATTATATTACCAAACCTTTTGAACCAGAGGAAGTTATCGCAAGAATTCAAGCTGCTCTCCGACGTTCTGGAAAAAAATCTAGTTTCCATGGATTACTGACATACAAAGAAATTAAACTTTACCCTGAATCACGAAAAGTAACGGTACGTGAGACAGAACTTCTACTTACTACACATGAGTATGACATACTTTATCTTCTTATGCAGTCTCCTGAAAAGGTGTATTCCAGAGAAAGTCTTTACGAATTAGTATGGAAAGGTGGCTATTACGGTGAAAATAACACGGTAAATGTCCACGTTAGCAATTTAAGAAAAAAATTAAAAGAAATAGATCCCACAGAAGAATATATTCAAACAGTATATGGGATTGGATTTAAACTCCAGTAAAATCTTTATAACTTCTTTAATATTTCTTTATGACTTATTAAAAACCAAAAAGATATAATATGTTTATCAATGAGGGGACCCTTTATTTAATAAACGTATCTTTGAATGGAGGTAAATAGAATGAATGAATATGTCATAGAGACAAAACAAATTACAAAATCCTATGGTTCTATCCTTGCATTAGACAATGTAAATATTCATGTTAAAAAAGGAAGTATTTATGGTCTAATTGGAGACAATGGTGCTGGAAAATCTACACTCTTAAAGTTACTTGCAGGACATGCTTTTGCCACAAGTGGAGAAATACAACTGTTTGGTAAATATGATGAAAAAGAGTTAGAACGTTGTCGAAAACAGACAGGTTGTATGATTGAGCAGCCTGGATTTTTTCCAGATATGACCGTTGAAAAAATGTTGGAATATTACCGCATTCAAAAAGGAATTCCAGACAAAGGGAAAGTAGATGAAATGTTAATCCTAACGGATATTGTCGAAAAGCGAAAAAGTAAATGCAAAAATCTTTCACTTGGTCAACGACAACGTTTAGGTCTTGCGATTGCAATGATCGGAGAACCTCAACTTTTACTTTTAGACGAACCAATTAATGGGCTTGATCCTAGTGGAATTATTGAATTTCGTAACTTGTTGCACCATTTAAATAAACACAAAAATATAACAATCTTATTATCTAGTCATATCCTGTCAGAGCTTCAACAAATTGCTACCTTTTATGGATTTTTAAGCAAAGGAAAACTAATCGAAGAAATTTCAGCGCAAGCTTTGCAAGAGAAGTGTTCAGACTGTATTGAAATGACGGTATCAGATGTAGAGAAATATTCTGTCTTATTAGAACACTTCTTTCCAAAGGACTTTTATAAAGTTCTACCAGATAAAGCAATCCGTATTTTAAAACCTCAAGAGCAACCAGAAGCCTATAGCAGACTGGCTTCTGAGCATGGAATATATATTACAGGAATGGGAAGAATCCAATCTTCTTTGGAAGATTACTATATGGACCTTAAAAACGGAGGTGCACTAAAATGATGAACTACATAAAAAGTGAAATTTATCGTGTGTCGCATAGTTGGGGCTTATACCGATTAACGATTGTTCTGGCAGCATTAGCATTCTTAATAAATGCAGTAATTGGGTGGGTTGGAAAAATGGACGGTCCAAGTTTTCGCTATGATACTACTTCTTTTTCTTATTCAAACATAGTAGCACAACCAATGATATACTGTATTATGGCCATTGTCATCGCAGCAACCCTCTACGAAGGGAATAGAAAAAATGGTAACTTAAAAAATGCAATTGCTTTTGGAATTTCCAGAACAAAAATCTTTCTTGGTGAGAGTATTGTGGCCACAATTTCATCAATCTTTGCTTTAATAATTGTTTTGGCTGTTTATATTGGAAGTGCCATATTATTTCTGGAACATACGGGACCTGTAGAACTGTGCGATTTATTGATGGAAGTTCCCGCAGTATTTTTCATTGCAGTTGCTTCATTGATTTCAGGAATTATCTTTATGGAGTTGTTTGAAAAGAGTAGCACGGGAATTATAACATGGGCTATCATTTGGTTTATAGTTCCTACCTTTTTTTACTACCTAGGACTTCGTTTTGATTTTGTCTACAACATAGCTATGTGGATGCCTGCAAATTTTTTTGGAACGAAAGAGATGATAGTAAACTTACATCAATGTTCAACAGCATGGGATACATCTGCAGGAATGATAAAATGCTTAATTTCTGGGATTGCTGGGATTACTGTGTTTATTACATCCGGGATTTTCTTGCTACGAAAAAAGGAAATTTAGAAATCACGTTTGCATAGGTCAGGTTATCTAACGGAGGTATAAAATGATTTATATATTTTTTGTTGTTGCAGTTATAATTGGAGCCTATTTTGCTTTCCGTTTCTTCTTGATAAAATACGCACTCCAAGAAACCGATAAGCAACTACAAGACATACAAAAAGACCTGACTCAAAATCAGGTTCTTCATTTACCCATACCAGCCAAAGATCTAGGAAAACTTATGAATTCTATTAACAATACTTTGGAAGAGATACGAAAAGAGCGTCAAAGTTATGAGAAACGTGAGAAGGAATTTCAACAAACGATAGAAAATATAAGTCATGATTTAAGGACACCCTTAACTGTGATTTTGGGATATTTAAAATTTATTAAAAAACCAGACAAAGAAATAGATATAAATAAAGATTTAACAGAGACTTTGGAAGTTATTGAACGGAAAGCAAAGTCCATGGAAAAGCTGGTAACACAATTCTATGCCTACTCTCGATTAAGTTCACAAGATTATAACTTGACAATACATGAAGTGGATGTTTGCAGAATTTTAAGAGAGACTCTTATTGATAATTATCAGATTTTGGAGCAAGCACATTTGAAAGTAGATGCAGAACTACCGGAGTATCCAATATGGATAATGGGTGAAGAGGGGGCATTAGAACGAATATTTTCTAACTTATTTCAAAATGCTGGACGATATGCAAGTAACTTTTTGAACATCCGCATAAAAGAGTACTCGGGAAAAACATCTATTTCTTTTGTTAATGATACTGATAAACTTTACGAAAGTGATGTACCTCATTTATTTGACAGATTCTATATGCAAGATAACTCAAGAACTCAGGGTGGTACTGGGCTAGGTCTGACTGTCGCCAAATCACTGGCAGAATCCATGGATGGTACGCTGAATGTAGAAGTTATTAATAGCAAATACGATGTATTACATGATAAAAATATTTCACTTTGTTTCAAATTAGAATTGAAAAATGTACTAATTAATAAAAGCATTGATAAATGATTCAAAAAATGGGCGTATCTGATATTTATCATATTGAGAGATACTTTGAATATTCCAATATGATAATTTCCAGAAACGCCCATAAAAACTATCTTACTCTATATCTAATTATTAACCTTAGTATAATCAATTGGGTCCTTCTTATTTGAAATTCTACCTAACACAAAAATTGATACAACTAAAAGTATTAAAGCTATAGCAAATGGGATTACTAAACTCTTCATTATCCCCATTAATAGATATCCAATTCCACCACACACTGCTACAACACTTGCATAAACCAACTGTGTTGATACGTGATCTATGTGATTACAGCCTGCTCCAGTAGATGATAGGATTGTTGTATCCGAGATTGGTGATATATGATCGCCATATACAGATCCTGCTAATACAGCCCCAAGTACTGGATATAGTAAAATACTTGTTGATTCTGATGAACAAATTGCTACTCCAATTGGAATTAATAAAGCCATAGTTCCCCATGAAGTACCTGTGGCAAACCCTAAGAATGCTGCAATAGCGAATACCATAACTGGTAGAATGAATACCGGGAAGCTTGCATCCTTCACAAGATTTCCTACATATCCGCCTGTATTTAAATAATCCACACTACAGATACCACCAATTGCCCAAGCAAGGATTAAGATTGTGAATGCTGGAACCATTGACTTAACACCTTCTGAAATTCCTTCCATGAATTCACGGAAAGAAAGAATCTTACGAATCGAATATTGAATAAATGTAAGTACTAATGCACCAAAACTACCTAATACTAGAGAAAGAGATGCCTCACACTCTCCAAACGAAGCGAAGAAATTCGTTTCTCCTGTTAATCCACCACCTGTATATGCCATAGCTAATACTGTTAATACAATTAATGAAATAATTGGGATTACAAGGTCAATTACCTTTCCTTTTGTCTTCTCTTTCTTAACTTCTGTAACGACTACTTCTTTTCCTGAGAATAAATCACCATGTTCAATAGCATTCTTTTCAAAGCGTGCCATTGATCCGAAGTTTACTTTTGATAAACAAATTATTATAACCATAATAATCGTTAGAATCGCATACAGATTATACGGAATTATCTTAATAAATGTAGTCATTCCATTACCTGCACCCGCATCCTCTATATACGTTGCTACGGAAGCTCCCCAACTTGATATAGGAGCAATGATACAGATTGGAGCTGCTGTTGCATCAATTAAATAAGCAAGTTTAGCCCTACTAATTCTATGTTTATCTGTAAGTGGTTTCATAACTGTTCCTACAGTAAGACAATTAAAATAATCATCAATAAAGATAAAACAACCAAGAGCAGATGTTGCTAGAGATGCTCCTCTTCTTGTCTTAATCTTCCTAGCTGCCATCTCTCCATATGCAGCTGAGCCACCTCCCATAGCAACAATTGCTACCAATGCCCCCAGTAGTCCTAAGAAAATTAAGATGTACACATTCTCTCCCATCTTTTCACCCATAACTTCAAAAGAAGTAACTACCATCTCAATTACATTACCATTGTTATAGATTAGCGCTCCAACTAGAATTCCTGTCAATAATGACGAAATAACCTCTTTGGTAATGAGGGCTAAGACAATTGCAATAAGGGGAGGGAGTATAGATAAAAGTCCATAGTTTACTGCTTCTAATACGTCCATTCCTTTATTCCTTTCCATTCTTGTTATATTTTTCAACTATAAAGATAACTATTTTGTCCTTATAGTATTAAAATTCATCCTAATACATCTTTATATTTATAACATGAATGGATTTGTCTAGCAACATGAATGATTTTCCATGGATAATTATGTCTTTTATTACTGATTATTACTTTTTTTAATTTTCTTCTTAATAACAACAATTCCTACAACGATGATTGCTCCCCAGAAGATAAAATAAGGAAGATTTGAAGTAATCCAAATAATAAAGTCCGTAAAATTCTCCTTAATATCATAAAGTGTATCTTTGAGTCCTGATTTCATCTGCTGCCAAGTAGATTCTTTCTCAACATGTGAAGTGTAACGAATCACCTCTTGAATGGATACAGTAACTGTACTATACTCAACAAGATTATCATATGTCTTTAACTGTGATTCGTAAGACTCTAACTCATATCGAATCTCTGATAATCGATTTTCTAATAATATAATAGAATCCAAATCAACTGCTTTTTCAATTAACTCTAATAGACGTTTTTGTTCGACCTTAAGTACTTTCACATGGCTTTCCATATCCACATAATTAACTGTAACATCTTCTGCTGACATATTCTTTGACACTACATTACCAGTCTTATTCACTTTATTAACAAAGGAATCTAATTTAGCTGCTGGTATTCTTGCAATAATGTTACAGTAACGATTTGTGCTACTTAATAAATCACTCATTTCAATACTCTCAGCATATCCCCCAAGAGAAGTAATTTCAGCTTCTATGGTATCTACAACCTTATCAAAATCCTGGGTTTCTAACTCAAGTGATACATTACGAATAATCTTACGATTTGCCTCAACCTTAATAGCACTTTCCCCACTATCCGAACCAGTAGTTGTTTTATCTTCATTAGCACTTTCCTCCGCAATTGCAGTATCAGTAGTACTTTGTGCTGTACTTTCGCTACTATCATAGGTAACATCTTCGGTTTCATATGAGACCATATCTTCCTCTACTTCTTTGTTACTCTTACTCCCACATGCAGTAAAAAGCACGCATACAAGTATTAACGTAATAATTCCCTTAAATTTGTTTTTCATAAAAAAGCCCTCCTTCTAATTCATAATTTATTTATCTATCTATGAATTAGACGAGAGGGTTTTGAAAATGGTTCCATTTTTATTTTTATTCTATTCTTAACTATTCCTATAAGTTACTTACACCAGCTTCCACATCTTCTGCCGATACTGAGATTCCTCGATGAGGAACAGATGTTGAGAATACAATTTGAGTCTTCGTTGTACCGAATTTTTGCAAATGACCAATGAAAGAATCAAGTTCCATGGTACTTGGAAAACATACCTTTATCAACATAGAATAGCTTCCCGTAACGCAATTACATTCAATAACGTTAGGACATTGTTGTACGAATGGATAAAATGTATCCTTTTTCGTTGGGGACATTTCAAGATTAATAAAGGCTGTAATGTGGTACCCTAGTTTAATCGGATTAATACTTGCATGGTAACCTGTTATAATATCCTCTTTTTCTAGACGTTCAATTCTTGCTGCCACCGCTGGTGACGATAAAAACACCTTTTCTGCTAATTGTTTAAGTGAGTACCTAGCATTTTCTTGTAGTAAACTAATTATTTTTTTATCGATCTTATCCATTTTGATACCTCCTGTTATACAATTTTTACGAGAATTTGTAATATTACGTGTTATGTAAGGCTGATTAGTTGGGGCTAGATGTAAAAAAAGCATAGGTTTAGCACCTATGCTTCTTTGCAATCTTTTTTTATTTTACATTTTCTTCATTATACAATGTAAAGTAAAGTTTTTCAAGTTTTTTATTAATTTAAATATAAAAGATTTTTTGAACAAAAAAGTTAATGATACGTTCATAGAACCTTCATAAACACTACACATCTAATACACATTTAATTGTTATTATAGTTATATCAAATAAGTCAACTAACTTTTATATAGATTTTTTTTCATAACATCCCCCTCTTAGGAGCCCCCAACGGCTCCTCCTTTTTTTATCTAAATAACTTTATTGATATTATATAAGGAATTTAGTACAACCCAGTTTTGAGGGAAGTATTTCATAATAGTCCAATAACTCGCACCATTAAGTCCATACTCATTAACTAATTGAAGTTTATAATTAATACTTCTGGCATCCTCGAACCATACTACGTGTTCAACTCCATCTGTCGTGTAATTAAAATAAGGTGTTTTTGCCTCTTCATCAAAATTAATAGTTGCACCATACTCAGCAGCTCGTTCTACAGCTGCTACATTACTTATGGAGGTAGCTCTTGATTCTCCTCTCACAAAAGGGAGCGCCCAGTCATAAGCATAATTTGGAACACCCATGAATATTTTCTTTGGATCAATTTGCGTAACGGCATAATCAAGTACTTCCCTTACTTTATTAATAGGAGCTACTGCCATTGGTGGACCATATGTATAGCCCCATTCATAGGTCATTAATAAAACTTTATTTGCAACTGCTCCTAGTCCTTTATAATCATGAGCTTCATACAAAAGTCCTGGTTGATCTGAAGATATTTTAGGTGCTAGCGCTACCATAACTTGAAAACCTTCTGCGTTCAGCTTAGTTGTTACATTTTGTATGAAATTAATATATGCCTCCCTATCATCAGGATAAATATATTCAAAATCAATGTCCAATCCATAGTATTGCTTTTCTTCTAGATTAGCAAGAATATTTTCAATTAAACGATTCTGTGCTTCTATATCGTTCAAAATCTGATTTGCTAATTCATTACTAAAGGTACCCTCTGGAGTTAATGTTGATATTAGCATGAAAGAAGCTACACCATAATCTCTCGCAAGCTGAATGATCTCTTCATCATCAATATCGATTAGTTCCCCTTCTGGTGTAAAACCATATGTAAATATAGTAATATAGGTTAGAAAAGGTAAGGTCTTAATTAATACGTCTCTATCAATAAAAGGATATAGATACCCATTTACCTCCATTGATCCTATTCTTTCTCCTTCGTATTCAATTACGATTTGTTGACCAACATATAAATAAGGAAAATCTGCAAGCCCTGGATTATTTTGTAGTAGTGTGATTACACTTACACCATTTTTCTGTGCTACTTCAAGAAGTGTATCTCCCTCCTCGACCGTATAGGTTGTCTTTGGATACAAAATAACAAGCGTCTGCCCAACAACTAAGTTATCCGGATTGGTTAATTCATTATCCTCAATAATACGATTAGGTGTTGTCCCATAATCTGTCGCAATACTATAAATGTTTTCTCCTTGCGTCACTACATGTATTTCCATATGTACTCCTTTCATTATAAGAACCGTACTAAGACAATAATTTAACTTAGTACGATTCCTCTACTCCTTGATTTACTCTACTAACTCATACTTCACACTTAAAAACTTCCTATATAGCAGTTACCTACTCCTAGAAATCTTCAAGTGCGCAGTTTGAGTTCCTAACTTGATAATTCATTTATACCCTAATATATGTCTTACTAGTCCTAGCTTAGAACTTTACTACCTGATTTTTTCACTTGATGGTAAAGTAACTCTAAAAAGATGTCTAACAAGCACTCTAAAGTTAAATGGTACAAGCGGATACATATAGTTATAACCGGATATTGTTCTATTGAACATAACTGCTAACAGAGTTAACACAAGACCTAAAATAAATCCCCACTGACTGAATAGACCAGTTAATATCAATATTACAAGTCTCATAAACTTGAGCGCATATCCTAGTTCAAAACTAACTTGCGAATAATTTGCAATAGCTACGAATGCCATGTAAAGCATTATTTCTGAATTAAACCATCCTGAACTAACAGAGAAGTCTCCTAATATCAATGCAGCTACAACACTTAAGGGCGTACTTAACATACTTGGTGTATTCAGTGATGCTATTCGAAGTCCATCAATAGAAAACTCAAGTATAAGAAACTGAATAATAATAGGTATATTAATGGTATCCTTAATCTTAATAAACTCTAGCCCCTTGGGTATCCAGTCCGGATGTTGCATCAATAATGCGAAGGTCGGTGTTAACACCAAGGCTATGATATTAATAATAATTCTTGAAAGTCGGAGATATGTTCCCGTAATTGGTGGGAAATAATAATCATCTGCCTCCTCTACAATCCCGAATATTGTTGTAGGAAGTATCATTACAGAAGGAGAGTTATCAACTACAACTACAATTTTTCCTTCTAATACAGAAGCGGATGCAGCATCGGGACGCTCCGTATAACGAAACTTTGGAAATGGATTCAACCAACTCCCACGATAGATACATTCTGCTAAACTCTCTTGATTCATAGTAAGTGCATCGATTTTAATACTTTGTATTTTATCTATTACTTTATTCAATAGCCTTTCATCCACGCGATCTTTCATATAGCAGACTACGATATCTGTATGTGAAGAACTCCCAACTGACATCATCTGCATGATAAGACTTGGATTTCTTATTCTTCTCCTAATAAGTGCGGTATTGGAAACTAATGTTTCTACAAATCCATCTCTAGAACCTCTCATGACCTTATCTTTATCAGGTTCCTCTACACTTCTTGCCGGATATGTTCTACAGTCAATTGCTAGTACCTTTTCATAACCATCAATAAGTAAACAAGGCACACCGGAGAGAATACGTGTAATAACGTCATCCATCTTATCCACCAAATCAGTTTCACCATACGGTAGTAACTTATTTTTAAATTCTTCTGGTGTACAATCCAAATCTTCTTTCTTAAGATCTGAAAAGAACTCCATTAACTTTTCAAGTATTTCATCTTTTGCAAACCCGTCTATAAAATAAATACAACTTTCTCTTTGGCCTATATCGATATTTCGATTAATAATATCAAAGTTATCATCTACCATTAACTCTGCATCCAAACGCCTTTTGTTCGCTGCAAAGTTTTTACTTATCGTGTTTACCATATACTAATATTTGCTCCTTATATTGTATTTAACACTTATTGTTTACCTAATCTTCCTAATTATTCAGGTTTAATACGACTGCATAATTTATGTTCTTTTGTAAATCTGCAGTTTCTTCCCACAAAAATAGCTCCTCTATATGATTGGCAGTTTTATTAATTAAACTGTCTACATATAGAAGAGCTCATTATATTTCATTCACTTATTTAGAAAGTTACTTATTAATAACATGTAAGACCATAAAGTTCATAGGATCAACAACCAATTCCCTATCACCCTCTAAGACTTCATTTGTAAGCAGATTGCAATACATACCCTCTTTAAGTCTATATGAAAGTTTCTCTTCTTCACTATTGTTAATGATAATTATTGATTTATCATCATTAAGAACTCTTTCATATATTAAGAATTGTTGCTTTGCTAGAAGTGTATTAAATTCTCCGTCAACAAATTCCTTATGTTCTCTACGAATGTTTGCTAACCACTTAAAATGTTCGAATAGCGTAACGTCTTGTTTTTCTTTATCCCAGATCATACAACGTCTGCAATCAGGATCGTTACCACCTTCAAGTCCTACTTCATCTCCGTAATATATATACGGAATTCCTAAATATGTGTATTGGAACACCGTTGCCAACATAAGTCTCTTCTTCTCACCAGAAGCATCCGTAACGAAACGGGCTGTATCATGTGAATCTAGAAGATTTAACATCTGTTTATGAATGTCTTTACGAAGGGAATGTTGTCTAATTGACAACGCTTCGATGAAATTCTCGGCAGTCATTTTACGAAGTGCAAAGAATTCTAATACAGATTCTCTAAATGGGTAGTTCATAGTGGAGTCTAATTCATCTCCCTTACAGAATGAATTGCCCATATGCATGATTTCACCAATTACTATGGCATCTGGATTCTCTTTCTTTACGCGTTCATAGAACTTCTTAAGGAAACTATGATCGATTTCATCGCATACATCCAAACGGAAACCATCTATATGAAATTCTCTTAACCAGTAACTTGCTACATCCAAGAAGTATTGCACGGTACTCGGATTACTCATGTTTAACTTTGGCATATTCCCATATCTATCATAGAAAGTTACATAATTAAGTTTTCTTTGATCAATTGGATAAGAATCAATATAATACCAATCTTTATAGGTAGACTTTTCTCCCTTTGCCATAACATCTTTGAAAGCAAAGAAGTCATCCCCAGAATGATTGAATACGCCATCTAATACAAAACGCATTCCTCTCTTATGTGCTTCATCAATTAACTCTCTTAATTCTTCTTTGGTACCAAACTGAGGGTCAATCTCATAATAATCTTTTGTATTATACTTATGGTTGGAACAAGATTGGAAAATTGGAGTTGTATATATGATTGTAACTCCAAGCTCTTTTAGGTAGTCTAACTGTTTTGTAATTCCTTTTAAATCACCACCAAAGAAGTCATGGTTCCCTACCACTTTTTCTCCCCAAGGTTTTACCCCTTCTGGATCATTATTATGATTTCCATTACAGAAACGGTCTGGGAAAATCTGATACATAACCCCATTCTTGGCCCACTCTACTGGATGATAGAAATCTCCTGGGCAAAGATAAGGAAATTGAAATGATTGCGGAACATCTGGCTTTTCATTAATAATTCCTCTCTCATTATAATAAAAACAATTTCCTTCATTATCAATTAATTCAAAAAAATAGCGAAACTTCTTATCTACATTAACTAGCTCCACCTCATAATAAGTGAAGTTTTCACTTCCCTCAGTACGATTCATAGAAACCTGACTAAATGGTTTCTCGTAATGATGTCTATCTTTATAGTAAACATAAACATTTTTAATATCATCTTTCGCCGTTTGAATTTTTAAATATAATGTATTCTGTTCAATTGCATAAGCATATGGTACGTCTGGTGTATGGTATATCCCTTGTTTAATCATATTTGTTTACCTCCTATGAATAGTAGTTTATTATGTACTACTAATATAATATCATAGATAGAAAAATTGTCAATTATAATTTTCGTATTTTTTCGTAATATGTTTAAAAAACATCAAAGATTTAGTAGGTTAATTAAATTAATATACATTGTCTTACTTTTATTTACATATTGTATTTTATCATTGATTTTGCTATACTTTATCAGAATAGAAGATACCTTTATTGGGGATTTTTCATATATATATGTAGATATTAATGGAGGATGATAAAATGATACAAGAGAAAAAACGGATTTTAGTGCTTGCAACTGGTGGAACAATTGCATCGCAAACGAGTGAAGAAGGATTGATTCCTGCATTAAGTATTGATAATTTATTCTCAAAGATCACAGGATTGAATGAGAATTATGATATAACTGCAAAAGATATTCTTCATTTAGATAGTTCTAATATACAACCTGAGGAGTGGCAATTAATCGCTAACCATATATATAATTCTTGCCATGATTACGATGGAATTGTGGTTACACATGGTACTGACACAATGGCATATACCACAAGTGTACTTTCTTATATGCTTCAAAACATTCCCATCCCTGTAGTAGTTACGGGGTCTCAGTTACCCATATTACATCCATTAACAGATGCCACGGACAACATCCGTTGTGCCTTTGCAATGGCTGCAGCTGGAGTTCCAGGAATCTTCTTAGCATTTAATCGCAAGATTATCTTAGGATGTCGAGCTGTTAAAGTCCGCACAACTGGTTTTGATGCATTTGAAAGTGTTAACTGCAAATACGTGGCTACTATTGATTCCAATGGGCTTAATATTAACCATAAACTTTTATCTGATACGGATGAGGAAGTTGAACTAAAAGATTCTGTTTGTTCAGAAGTATTCTTAATTAAATTAACTCCAGGACTAAACCCAGGAATTTTTGACATGCTCTTAGAGATGAATTATAAAGGTGTTGTAATTGAGGCCTTTGGAGCTGGTGGATTACATTTTATTCACCGTGACCTTATACCGAAACTGCAGAAATTAGTAGATCATAATATACCTGTCGTTGTATCTAGCCAATGCCTATATGAACGTAGTGATTTATCCATCTACCAAGCTGGTCAAAAAGCACTAGAAACAGGGGTTATCCAAGCTTATGATATGACTACAGAGGCGACCGTAACAAAACTTATGTGGGCTCTGGGACAGACAAACGATTTAGATGAAATCAGAACCATCTTCTCAACTAATCTAGTTGGTGAGATTAAATTATAGCATTATGCAACGTTAAAAAACTTATAAAATCCATTTACCTATTTTCCATACTAATAGTTTATGGTATAATAAATTAAGTTTTTTATCACTACACAGTGATAAAATTATAAAGTGTGTAGAATATTTAATAATATTAAGGAGAAGACGCAAAATGAAGAATCTTATTATACCAGATGGTTATCAACCAGCTATTAACATAAGACAAACAGAAGTCGCAATCAAAGATGTAAAAGACTTTTTCGAAAAAGAGTTAGCAAAAGAATTAAACCTTACAAGAGTATCTGCTCCCCTGTTTGTTAAACCAGAAACTGGGCTTAATGATAACTTAAACGGAGTAGAACGTCCCGTAAGCTTCGGAATTAAAGAACAAAATGACGCTAACGCAGAAATCGTACATTCATTAGCTAAATGGAAACGTCTTGCCTTACAACGGTACGGATTTTCTGTTGGTGAAGGCTTATATACGGATATGAATGCGATTCGTCGTGATGAAGATACCGATAACATTCATTCTATCTTCGTTGATCAATGGGATTGGGAAAAGATCATTACCAAAGAAACTCGTACAGTAGAGACATTACAAGATACTGTTAAGAAAGTATATAATGCACTAAAATCAACTGAGAAATTTATATGTGATAAATATACATATGTAAATCCAATTATGCCAGAAGAGATCTCTTTCATAACAACCCAAGAATTAGAAGATATGTATCCAGACAGTACACCAAAAGAGAGAGAATATAAGATTGCCAAGTTAAAAGGTGCAATCTTCATTATGCAAATTGGTGGGGCTTTAAAATCAGGAGAGAGACATGACGGTCGTGCACCTGATTATGATGATTGGTCATTAAATGGTGATATTATTATGTATTATCCTGTCCTCGATATTGCTCTTGAACTTTCTTCTATGGGCATCCGTGTTGATGAAGACTCTCTAAGAGAACAACTAAAGATCAGCGATTGTATGGACCGCGCTAATTTACCTTTCCAAAAGGCATTACTTAATGGTGAATTACCATATACCATCGGTGGTGGTATCGGACAATCAAGAATCTGTATGTTCTTCCTTCGTAAAGCACATATTGGTGAAGTGCAAGCTTCAATCTGGCCTGATGATATGTTCGAATATGCAACAGCAAATGGTATTGCATTACTATAACTATAAATTAACTCACAACTTATAAACTTATATAAAAAGGTATGGTTGTACAAATAATTCTTTGCACAACCATACCTTTTTTATTAGTAATCTCTATCCTATTAATCCAAGATGTTCTACTAAAATCTTAAGACCTATTATAATTAATATTATACCACCAAGTAATTCAGCTTTTGATTTGTACTTGGTACCAAACACATTGCCAATCTTCACACCTATGAAGGAAAAAACAAATGTCGTAATACCAATTAGACAGACTGCTGGAATTATCTGAACTTGTAAGAAAGCAAATGTTATACCTACTGCAAGTGCATCAATACTTGTTGCAACTGCTAAAATTGTAACATACTTAAGACAAAATTTCTTTTCTTCTTTCTTCTCGTCATCCTTGTCTAACGCTTCTTTAATCATATTACCACCAATAAAAGCAAGTAATACAAAGGCAACCCAATGATCAATAGAGGTTATATACCGTTGAAAATTCTTTCCAAGTAAGTAACCTAATAAAGGCATTCCTGCCTGAAAACCTCCAAAAAATACTGCAAGTATTCCAGCACGTTTTAAATTCAACTTCTTCATAGATAATCCTTCACAAATAGAAACTGCAAAAGCATCCATGGATAACCCAACCGCTAATAAGAATAATTCAATAAAAGTCATAGATACAAATCCTTTCTCTTACTTAATTAAGTTGTATAATATGATAGAACAAAGTGAGCAATTTAAAAGAGACTTATCTGCAATAAAAATACTGCAGACAAGTCTCATTATTTAAAATAAAGCCAGATGTTCTCCATCAGTATGTTGACTTTATTACACTACGTGCAAACTACTCCCTTATCTTCGTTAAATTATAGAGAATAATTAATCATCTGTCAAGAAAATCTATGCATTTATTCTGTAATATCAGCATACATGAAGTACCAATAACCGTATGGTGAATGCCATGAACCTGTTATCTTTGAGCTCTGCAACCAGAAGTCGTTATAATATGCTAAAGGAATAGTACCAACTTCCTCCATGAGAATATCTTCTGCTTCATGAAGAGCCTGTGAACGTTCATTTTCATCTAATGTAGTTCTTGATTTTTTCATTGCTGCATCAAATTCTGAATTACTGAATTTACCATCATTGTTACCATTACCAGTCATAAAAAGGTCTAGTATATTAGATGGATCACTATAGTCTCCTACCCAACCATTTCTTGCTGCCATATAATTTCCATTACGACGTTCTGCAGAGAAACTACTCCATTCAAGAATCTCTACTTCTACTGTAACTCCTAGTTCTCCCCATGCCTGTTGTAAGTATTCTGCAACTACTTTATGATATGCTGTATCATTTGTGGAATAAGTAATTGTAGGGAAACCTTCTCCATTTGGATAACCTGCTTCAGACAGTAATTCCTTAGCTTCTTCTAAGTTTGCATCAAAATTACTATTATCGAGATATGGATTTCCTCCATTTGCATTATCTAAAAACTCAGTGTTGTTTACATCGCTCCAACCAGGTCCTAATAGATTAGTAGCTGCTGTATAGGTACCCTGCATTAGAGTACCGGCTAAATACTCACGGTCAATAGCGAGACTCAATGCTTTACGTACTTTTGAATCTGCAAAAGCAGGATCATTTAAGTTCAAGTTTACGTAGTATGTACCGATTATCGGTTCTACATTGAATTCAGAGTTATCACTTAAATTTGGAATCTCTTCTGTTGGAACATCCTTAATCATCGACACTTCTCCTGATTTGTATGCACTGTAAGCTGCATTAGAGTCTTCCATTAAAACAAATTTAATACTTCCTAATTTGATTGCATCTGCGTTCCAATAATTAGGATTCTTACTCATAATAATATGAGAATCTGGTACCCATTCTGTTACATAAAATGGTCCATTGGATACGTATGTATCTGCTGATACTGCCCATGCATCGCCATTCTTTTCAATAGTTGCCTGTTGTACCGGTGATAATGTGGCAAAAGCTGCTAGTGATTCAAAGTAAGAGCATGGATTTTCTAAATTAACTACAAATGTTTTATCATCTGGAGCAGAAACTCCTAAAGCATCTAAGTTTCCAGTAGTAGCTTCATCAAATCCCTTGACCATTCCTAAAACAGTTTCTCCATATGGTGCTGCAACTTCAGGATCAGCAACTCTCTTCCAACTGTATACGAAATCATTTGCTGTTAAATCACTTCCATCAGACCACTTAAGACCGTCGCGTAAGTGGAATGTCCATGTTAAACCATCTTCAGATACTTCCCAAGTCTTAGCTTGGCCTGGTTGAATGCTATTATCCTCTCCGATAATTAATAATCCTTCAAAACTATGTAGGATCATATTACCACCATCAACAGCGCTATTTAGTGCTGGATCGATTGTCTCTGGGTTTGGACCAACTTGTACTGCTAGTTGCTTTCCTTCTGTGCTGGTTGTACTACCATCTTTTGTTCCTTCATCAGTAGTTGTAGTTTGATCTGCTGGAGTTTTATTTGTATTGTTTTTTCCTCCACAAGCAGTAAGAGAACCTACTACTAATGCAACTGCGAAAATTATAGATAATTTTCTCTTCATTTTAAAACCTCCCTTTTTTATAATAATTCGTTGATTATTCATTCAGCTACCTATATCAATAGTGTAGATATAAACAAATTATTTTGTTCTTATTTATATTAATCAGAATAAGCAAGCTTAGACTGTCAATACCACCTATTAATTAATCTTCTCATAATTATGGCATGCGATATAGTGCCCTTGTTCAACCTCTTTCCATTCTGGTTCTTCCACTTTACATTGTTCAGTTACATAAGGACATCGCGTACAAAAGCGACATCCACTTGGTGGATTTAAAGGACTTGGTATATCACCTTGTAATATAATTCTTTTATTTTCTCTTGCCTCTTTGGGATCCGGCACTGGAATGGCTGATATCAAACTTTTGGTATATGGATGCAAGCATTTCTTTACTATCGTATTACTATCTGCTAATTCAACCATTTTTCCAAGATACATAACACCAATTCGATCCGATATATGTTTTACAACAGATAAATCATGTGCAATAAACAGATAGGTTAACCCCATATCTGATTGTAAGTCCTCAAACATATTTACTACTTGCGCTTGTATAGATACATCAAGCGCAGATATTGGTTCATCACACACGATAAACTCTGGATTTACAGCAAGCGCTCTTGCAATTCCAACTCTTTGCCTTTGTCCACCTGAGAATTCATGAGGATATCTGTTGGCATGTTCAGAATTCAGTCCTACTTTTTCTAGCATAGAAAGAATCATTTCTGAACGTTGCTTTTTATCTGCCGCCAACTTATGTATATCAATTGCCTCGCCTACTATATCCCCCACCGTCATTCTTGGATCTAAACTTGCATACGGATCCTGGAAAACGATTTGCATCTTCCTTCTGTAAGGTAACATATTTACATGGATTTTCTGTTCACTATCAAATATTACATTATTATCATATATAATCTTGCCTTCAGTAGGCTCGTATAATCGTAGAATACTTCTACCTGTGGTCGTTTTACCGCATCCACTTTCTCCTACTAGGCCCAAGGTTTCTCCTTTGTTAATGTAGAACGATACATCATCTACTGCCTTAACAAATTTTTTATTTTTACCAACCCCTCCTGCTGGGAAGTACTGTTTCAAGTGTTTTACTTCTATTAACTTATTACTCACTTTGCTTCCTCCTCTACGTCCTTCAATACTACATTTTCTTTTATATTCATAAAGCAATATGAATAATGGTTATCATCGAAATAAGTAATTGGAGGCTTCTCACTTAAACATATGTTCATGCAGTTTTTACAACGAGGTGCAAAAGAGCAGCCACTTGGAGGATTTAATAAATCAACAGGATTTCCTTCAATTGGAATTAATCTCTCATGTTCATCACTATTAATTCTTGGGATACTCTCTAATAGTCCTTTTGTATACTCATGTTTTGGATTATAGAATATATCATCACATGTACCATACTCTATGATTTCTCCTGCATACATAACGGCAATTTTATCGCACATATTAGCTACAATTCCAAGATCATGTGTTATCATGATAATTGCCATTCCTAATTTTTCTTTTAGTTCCATCATTAACTCTAAGATTTGCGCTTGAATTGTTACATCTAAAGCTGTTGTTGGCTCATCGGCTATTAATAATTTGGGTTCACAAGCTAAGGCCATTGCAATCATAACACGCTGCCTCATACCACCTGATAGTTCATGTGGATATTGTTTCAATCGTTTTTGAGGCTCATTAATACCTACTAAAGTTAATAATTCAACTGCTCTTTCCTTGGCCTGACTTCTACTCTTCTCGGTATGTAGGCGAATTGCTTCTATAATTTGATTACCAATTGTATAAACTGGATTTAAACTTGTCATAGGATCTTGGAAAATGATTGCTACCTCTTTCCCTCTAATCAAAGACATTTGTTTTTCATTCATTTCATGTATTAAATGTCCATTAAACTCTACTGTTCCATCGATCAGCTTTCCTGGATGAGATGTTAATCCCATAAGGCTATATGCGGTTACTGATTTACCTGATCCACTTTCTCCTACGATTCCTAGTACCTCTCCTGGTTCCAAATGAAAAGATACATCATTTAACGCTTTTACTTCTCCTGCTGGTGTAAAGAAAGAAAGTCGTTCATGCTGAACATCTACTAAATATTTACTCATATTCTTTTTTCCTTTCTTCTAGTCTTTTAACTTAGGATCAAATGCATCTCTTAGACCATCACCTAATAAATTAAAGCTCAATATAATAAGACTAATTAGTATTGCTGGAATGAACAACAAATATGGATACGACTCCATACCGTTAATTGCATCACTTGCCAAGCTTCCCAAAGAAGGTAATGGCACTGCAACACCCAAACCTAGAAAACTTAAGAAGCTTTCTGTAAAAATAGAAGAAGGAATTTGTAATGTTGTTGTTACAATTAATGTACCAATGCAATTAGTTAATAGATGTTTACGAATAATTCGCCCACTACTTGCTCCTAATGCTCTTGCTGCTGTTATGTACTCACTCTCTTTTAACATTAAAATCTGGCTACGTACCATTCTTGCCATACCTACCCAGTAGAGTAATGCAAATACGATAAATATACTTATTAAATTGGATCCCACCGATTGCATCCAATGAAATCCTCTTACCGTAGATAACTTACTTAAAGGATCTTTAAGTGCGAACGAAAGCAAAACAATTAACAGTATATCTGGTATGGTATATATAATATCCACAATCCGCATCATAATTAAATCTGTCCATCCTCCGAAAAAAGCAGCGACAGAACCAAATATTGTACCAATAACAAAGATAATTGCTGTAGCAATCAATCCTACTAGTAATGATATTCTACTTCCCATCATTACACGAATGGCATAATCACGTCCCATTTTATCGGTTCCTAGTATATGCGGAAATACATTTTCTCCTGCGTCTATACGTTCCTGCTCTTTTTCAGAATATTGCATTGGCTTTAAGTTTTCCGAACCTTTTACCTGTGTTTTATAATCGTATGGATAAAAAGATGGTACAATAAAGGAACATATCATAATTAGAATAATTATAATTAAGCTGACTAACGCTACTTTATTTTTACATAATCTCTGTAAACCATCTTTCAAGAATCCAACGCTTTCTCTCATAACAACTTGACTTTTCTTGTCATCTTCAGAAGCTGGTAAAAAATCTTCTGGTTTATACTTTGCATGAAAGCTTACTGTTGTAGGGTTTTCTCTCATATCATTCTTCAATACGAATTAAATATTTCTCTTCTAATCGTATGTGACTCCTTTCTTAACTTCGATCTATTTTAAAGTAATTCTTGGATCTACTATTTTATAGATAATATCAACAATAACATTCATAAATACTAAAATTGTGGCTAGAAAAATTGTAGTTCCCATAATAACGGTATAATCACGATTTGTTATTGAACTAATGAATTCTCCGCCTAACCCTGGTATCGTAAATATCTTCTCAACTACGAAACTACCTGTAAGAGTATATGCAAGCATTGGTCCAATATATGTAACTACAGGAAGCAAACCATTTCTAAGTGCATGTTTGAACATCCTTAAAAAAGCTTTTACTCCTTTTGCTCTAGCTGTTCGTATATAATCCTGCCCAAGTACTTCAAGCATCGAGGATCTCATTAATCTCGTAATATATGCAGCTGGATAGAGACTTAATGATATAACCGGCATAATATAATTCTTCCATGATCCAATACCATACGTAGGTAACAATTTGAATTTACCTCCAAGAAAATATAACAGTACCGTACAGACTAGGAAACTTGGTATAGCAATGCCTGATGTTGATACAATGGAAATAATGTGATCTGTAACCTTTCCTCTCTTAGCTGCTGCTATACAACCAAGCGGGATTCCAATTATCAAGGAAACCAAAACCGCTATACCACCTACTTTTGCAGAAACAGGGAACTTAGAGAACATAATAGAAGATACCGTTCTTCCTCTCTGCTTTAAACTCTCTCCAAAATCTCCATGTAACGCATCTTTCATATAAGTTAAATATTGTTGTGATAGAGGCTTATCCAAACCGTACTTTTCTTCTAGTGCTTTTTGTGCCGTAGGGCTTACTGCTTTTTCGGATAAAAATGGGCCACCAGGAACCATATTCATTAGAAAAAACGTAAGTGTAGCTACTACAAAAATTGTTATTACTGCTAATCCTACGCGCTTCGTAATATACTTAACCATATCCTTCTCCTTTTTACCATTTTGTGTATATTTTCATAATTATATCACAACATCTAGAAAAAAAGTTAAAAAAAAGTAGATATTATTCAATATCTACTTTTTTACTCACAATTCATAATTTTATTAATTATATTTTGTTATATTAGTTAATTTTATTAATATTATTAGTATTACTTATGTCACTTTTTTAAATGGATTTACTTGAATATCATCTTAACTTTTGTAAAAGTAAGTGATTTACCTTTATCATATTTTGTATGTTTCATTTTACCTAACTTATTTATGTATCATCGCTTATTTATATAAAGTGTCCCTCTTATCATTCACTATATTCACATTATATACTCTGGCCTGATGTAAAAAGTAAGGTCCATTCTCTAAAGTAAAATCTATTGAAAATATTCTTTTTCCTTCTCGATAAACAATAATGTTATGGTTCTTTTTTTCAATCACCTTGTCCAAATCTGAAAACTTATATTGCTTTGTGATAAAAAAATAATTCCTGTAGTAAATAGTATCTTTATCAACTGTTATTCTCCAACTCATAACAAAGAAGGCAGTAGCAAAAACAAATTTCAGTGATCCCATTATTAAAATAATAATTGTCGTTACAATCATGTTTCTAATAACACCTTCCATATTTTTCCTTTTCACTGAGTAACATTATTATATTTTTATCAAAATGTTTTACTCATACAATAATGTTTTGTCTTCTACTTCTCCAACTTCTACCAGAAAAAGAGCTGCCCATACAATTATTCCCATCGACTGCCAAGGTGCAGATATCTACCCTATGACTTTATCTATGAGTAGATGACGCTTGCCGTAAGATGGATAATTACTTAATATAGTGCACTATATCCACATTATATACTCTGGCCTGATATATAAAATCTATTTTAGACCATATAATAAAATCTATTAGAAAGATCTTTTTCCCTTTTCGATAAGCAACAATGCTACCGCTCTTTTTATAAACCAGCTTGTCCAAATCCGAGAACTTATATTTCTTTGTGACAAAAAAGTAATTCCTATAGTAAATAGTATCTTTATCAACTGTTAATCTCCAACCCGTAATAGCCAAAAGCATAGCTAAATAAAGTAATACAAACATTCCAAAGAATATAACAGTGCCTAAATCTATTCCTTTACCTAGATCCCATCCTCCTACATATGTACCAATATTTATAACAAAAATAATTCCAAAAAATATTCCCCCTATTATGGGTATTAATCTTATTTTATGCCCAACTTCGAGCACAAATCTATCTTCTATTGGCTTTCTATTTTCTATTGGCTTTCTATCTTCTTTTGGCTTTCTATCTTCTTTTGGCTTTCTATCTTCTATTGGTTCTTCTTCTCCTTCTTCTAAAAAGTTGCTTTTACCACTTTCTACTTCGCTTACTTTTTTTCTGTTCGAATTGGTTTTAGTCAGTCGTACTATTATAATAGGAACGACCACCCATATAATTATATTACTAATAATATTTTCCATATTACTCCTTTTCGAAAAATGATATTTTGTATTATTTTTAGGATCTCTTACTTATCGTAACAATATCCCTATTTATAGCTTCTCCTGCTTTATAACATATTTTGTAGATGTATACATTCAAATATTTAACTTTCAAAAAGCAAAACCTTTGAATGTAATCAATCCTTAATCTTAAAACATTAGATTCTTTCTCTAACTAGGTAATCCGCAACTAGACTGCTCGTTTGCACCACCTATAATCCAATCTGCTGTTCCGCCGAAAGCATCTTTAATTCCCTCGCTTAGAGCCAAATTACCTACAATAAACTTAAGTTCAGCAACCTTTCTTCCCAAGCTAGCACTTAATTTCTTTTTTACCTTATCCCTTGCTACTCCAGGAATCTTGTTATCAAGTTCCTTTATTGCCCTTATTAAAAATTCACCTCTTTTCGACATATCTGTGCTTACATATTTCCCTATTTGTTTTGAAGCTACATTTACTGCTGCATCTGTAGCTACACCTACGGTCAGGGTAGTTCCAATGCTAATTACACCAGTTTCAATTACTTTTGAAACATCAACATCTTTAATATCTTTTCCATCTACAATAACTTGCTCAGCAACATCACCAGCCATATCTACAACGGCGCCTGAAGCTGCTTGCACAACAATTCCCACACCACTTCCTGCTATTGCTCCTTTGACGGCTCCTTTGGCTGCTTCTATTCCTACTTTTTTGTAATCAACACTACCAAAACTTTCACCTATACTCTTTCCTGATTTCACACCATCAACAACTTGTGTTGTAACAGAAACAGCTGCAGAAACTATTCCACCAACTGCTGCACCGATTAAAGCAGTCAACCATTCTCCGTCATCATCTTCAAAATCCTCTGGTTTATTACAACAATATGAATACCTATTTAAGGTTACAGGTTGATAAATGAATCCCCTCACTCTATCTTCACTGCTAAATCTACCTAATCTAGGTTCATACATTCTGGCTTGAGCATAATACATATCACACTCATCATATTGGTAGCCCGTATATCCAAACGGTTGTTCAGAAAAATCATTCGTAGGTGATAGTCCAAATTCGTCATAACTAAAGTGTTGCATTGTCCTATCTCCAGACAGAATTGTTGGACTACCATGATCGTCAGACATATAATATGACATATAATCATTCGATTTCATTCCCATAACTTTTCCGTCATAATAAAACAATTGTTGGATCTGGTTTGTACTATCTTTTCTTCCAAGTATATTATTGCTTTTTCGTGTCAAATCTAAGGTATATCTTACATCATTCCACCTACCATCACCTGTTGCTTTTGTTCCAATTCTTTTTCCCAATCCATTATAGTAGTATGAAATGGTTTTTGTTTTTTCTGATTTTGAGCTCATATTCACTTGGCTCATTCTATTAGCTGAGTCATATATAAATTCTTTAATAATTCTGCTATCTTTATAGATCTTGTTCAAATTTCCTCTTCTGTCATAATCATATGAGTTCTCAGAAATTCCATTATTCTCACTTATTAACTGATTATTTGTATTATATATGTACTTTGTTTCTAATTCATGAACGAAATCCTTCATCTGAATGCGATTACCAAACGCATCATATTCGTAACCACGTTGATCAACGCCATCTTTACTAACCATCGTAAGTCTGTTTAATCCGTCATATCGGTAATCGTACACACCGTTATCTTCTAGCTTATTTAGACGCTTCTTTATTGATTGTATCTTGTTCCCAGCTAAGTCATACTTATACACATATGACTCCACTATTTCCTGATTAGATGAATTAGTTATTTCACTAATTCTTCCAAATTCATTATACTTATATTCTGTCTTTAGTCCATTTGGCATTAATCTTGCAATAAATCGCCCCAATTTATCGTATTGATATTCCGTCTTTTCTTTCCCATCATGCATCTGTACAAGTTGATTTGCATTATTATATGTATAAGGTACGCACTCTCCATCTGGATAAATAAGTTTCTTCTTCTCTCCCATGCTTCCCCATTCATATTGAACAGTTTCACCATATGGATCAGTTACACTAAGCGGCATACCCTTTTGATCTACCTTAATTGATGTTGTACCTATCCAATCAGTAATGGATTCTAACTGTTTTAACATATTGTATGAGAAATTCATCTTACGTTTATCCGCATATACGATTTCATCTATTTCTCCAACGGAATCATAATGATACTTTGTTTCATATCTGTCTTGATCAATTTTGGAGAGTAAATGTCCACATCTATCGTATATATACTCTTCTACATCTCCAAGCGGATTCTTGATTTTCTTAATATTACCAAGGAAATCCCACTCAAATTCTGTTTCCTGTATAGATTCCTTTCCCTTTTTGGTGATGCTCTTAACGTTCCCTACTGAATCATAGGTATATACAGTTTCAAACAAGTTAGGATCCACTACTTTAATTAAATTACCATTTGGCGAATACTCATAACTAGTAACTTTGTTGTTTTCATCTGTATCTGATGTCATATTTCCAAGCTTATCGTAAGTATACTTTTTTTCACCTCCAGCTGCGTTTATAACTTTTACTACACGATTCATACAATCATACTCAATTGATATTTGTTCACCCAATACATTTTTTCTTGCTGTTAAATTACCATTAGCATCATAGCTATATTCTTCTTGCAATCCATTAGGCTCTCTATAACTTCTTAATCTTCCTACTTCATCATAGGTATATATTGTTTCCCCACCGTTTGGATAAACAATTCTTTTTACCTTATCATTTAGTGTATGTTCAAAAGAAGTAGTATAACCTCTTTCATCTGTATAACTAGTTTTATTTCCCATATCATCATAGGTGAATGATATTGTATTTCCCAACGCATCATGAATTTGTACTAAGTTACCATCTAAGTCATATTCATATCTTGTTTTTGCACCATTAGCTTCCATAGCACAAATCAACATATTTTCTGAGTTATACTCAAATCTTGTATCATTATCCTCAGGATCAGTCATAGCAATTCTATTACCTACTGCATCATATGTATATTTAATTTCACCTTTTTGAGGTAATACCACCTTGGCTAAATTATTATCTAGGTCATATTCGTATTCTCGAATACCATTGTCAGGGGTCTTTTTTTCTGAAACATTCCACATTTTATCATATGAATAATAGGTTGTATTTCCTTCTTTATCCGTCTCCGAAATACGTCTTCCGCTAGTATCATACTCTATAGAAACAGTATATCCGTCATAATCAACTATTTCAATTGGCTTACCATTTGAATTATATGTATATGTCTTTGAATTACCTTCTGCATTAACAGTTTTAATAACTCGATTAGCGTTATCATAACAATAAGTTATCTCATTATTGTTTGCATCCTTTGTAGATATTACTCTATTTAGCGCATCGTAAGAATAAGTAATAGTTTGTTCTAATCCGTTAGTTATTGAGGTTAGATTACCTTTTGCATCGTATGAATAATATTTTTCTTCTACATCATTAACTATTTCTTTTTCCGGTCTTCCCTCCGCATTATAAAATATTTCAGCTTTATTTCCAAGAGCATCTTCCGTGTATATCAAATTGCCTTTCTTGTCATAACTATTCTTAAGTCTAAGCTTTCCATTTATACTTATGTTGGTTAATCTGTTATCACTATCATATGTAGTATTTATCCGCCTCTTACTAGAATCGATAACTTGAGTCATATTTCCTCGGTTATCATATGCCATTCTTGTTGTATAACCATTTCTATTCGTTCGGCTTACACACTGATTACGTTCATTATATATAAAAAGCTCTTTCGTATTATCTCCGTATATAATCTCGGTATTTCTGTATTTATCATCATGGACGTAAATAGTTCTACTTCCGTTACGCTCTGTCTGTATAACTTGCATTAAATCATCATTATACTCAAACTCCATTTTCCCACCATCAGGGAAATTTTGTTGTGTAACTCTAAATCTGTCATCATAATCATTATGTACGCTAATGACATCTTGACTATTTACTATCTCTGTTATTCTACCATTCATTGCATACTTGTATGATAAGAAAATACCTTCTGGCATTGTCACTGATTTAAGATATTTATTATCATAATCAAATATAATTTCTCTACCTGTTGCATCTTCTACTTTTTCAATATATCCATCGCTATTATATGAAAATATAAAATAATCTCCATTATCAGATATAGCCTTTATCATCATTGCTTTATATCTGAAGTATCTATTCCCAAACCAAAAGCCTGATCCAATCCAATGACTAGTTCTCTTGTTGTAATATCCAACGGAATCTCTAACTCAACAGATATATTTCTTTTTAATATGTTGAAAATAATAACTATCTTATTTTCCATGCTCCCTCCTATATTACTAAGAATGACACCTTACGAATTCCAGCTTTCTGACATAATTCTTCGCATTTTACAGTTCCATTCACATCAAACTCTTCTACATATTCATTTACCGTAAACTTAATTATCATATCAGGTGAAATCAATGCGTTATAATTTTCTTTATCAAATCTATTACAAACAAATAGATATTTATCTGGATTCGTACAATTTATATTTGATATCAATCCATTTGTGCTATGTACTGAATTAACACTCTGACCTGTCACAATTATCACCTTATCAGCAATATCTAACAATCTTGTCTTGTCTTCATCAAATGTACTCTCTGCATCAACTACTATAAAGTCATAATCATTACTTTTTTTTGCGGACAAAGCAATTTGTTCATATATAGAATATTTTAATCCTACAGATATGAGTGCTGCTTTAAATGCCGGAAGATAACTAAATATTTCTTTTCTAATAACATGCTTAATCTCTGAATAAATATTTTCACTCGAATTTGATAATTTAGTATATACTTCCGGTGATGATATGGTTGTTTGATTATCGAGCATATGCTGAAATAACTGCAAGCGACTGGCATTTATATACAATACCCGCTTGTAATTTTTTGTGAGATATGCACTAATTCCCATTGCCACTGTTGTCTTTCCAACTCCACCATTTGCCGATGTTACAAGGATTATCTGAGTTTCATTTTTTTCTTTACTTTCAACATTCAGTGCCTCCGCACTTTTACCAACTATCTCGTTAAATACTTCTTTAATACTCGTATATTTAAATAATCGTACTACATTAGGTTCAGCAGTATCCCCATCTTCATATTGTTCCATCATAATGAAGATATTTGCAATATTATGTCTTTGTAATGATGAATCATATAACAAATCTGATATAATTAGAATTTCTGCCTTTTGTGGCTTGGTAAATAATTTTTCAAAATACTCTTTATCTGTTATAATTTCCAAATCTATTTGATCGAAGAATTCCTTCACAAACTTAAGTTGTAATGGTACTATGTAACTTGCGTCCGTATCTGCAATTATTACTCTAGGTCTTGCCATAGATACACCTTCCTTATTTCTAAACTATCAAAAAATCGCTATCAGCTAAACGAATAGTATCACCTCTTTTTATCTGACACTGCTGATATGGAACAATACGTGTTCTGTTTATATAAGTTCCGTTCACACTGCCTTCATCTGAAATGTAAAAAACGCCATTACGTCTTGTGATTTTACAATGCTTTCTACTAATCATCTTATTAAATGGAATCACTGCATCCACAATCTCTGCTTTCTTTCCAATAATAAGTTCTTCTCTATCCATAATGATTTCAAAATACTTAGGCACATCCATTGCAACAATACGAATACTATTACCAACAATTGTAGGATTATCCCCGTTTCCTTGTTTCTGCTTAATAATTTGTTTTGTTCCTGCACCTCTCAACTTATTGTAAACATCTTCTAATTCCAAAGAACCATTACATAAATCCATTACAAGCTGTTCTATCCTGTCATTTGCGGTTGTCACCACCTTATTAATAAGTTTCACAAGACTGGAGCGAAGTTCACTTTCAAACTCTGCATAGCCATCAAATATTTTTTCATTAATTGGAAAATATACTAATTTAACCTTCAATGTACTTACATCCAAAAAAATACTATCCCATGACAAATCAATATTCTGGCAAGTTAGAAAGCCATTATTTCGAACTTCTATAACATTTTCAAGAAGGTTTACAACTATAGTAATAAAGGTATCTGGCGTAATTCCTGTAAAGATAGAGGACATTGGACGGTAATCATCAGTTACATAATATAATTCCATTTTCCCGTTATATAGCATCTTCATACACTGAACAAATATTCCACTTGTTTGACTTTGTAAAACCTTATAATCTGTATTTATAAAATGTGCATTATTCTCCAATACATAGCCGAGATTGTTACCACTTTCTATTTCCAAGAGAATTCCCTTATCCTTCAATGTATACATAAAACTACCTTCCTTCCTAAACAACTGTTTATTACAAGTAAAACCTTATACCTATAAAGTGTTGCTTCTGATAAACAGCCCTAAGGTTTCTTTATATAGCACAGCAATTTCAATTGCTGTTTCTCCGTTCATAATCCACTGATATATTGCGTATAATATCAGATTCTAAATAATTCCACAAATTAACATATATAAGAATACCATAACAAGAATATTTTTGTCAATAAATGTATTATATAGTCATCCTAATTGACTATAACAAAAAAGTTTTGCACTAAACATAAAATTCTACTTTTACAAAAAACTTTACCTCACAAAGCAGTATCTAGAGTATTATAATAACGATAGGTATCAATGGGGATTAAAAAAGATGACTCCGAAACAATATCGAAGTCATCTTCTAAAAGGAGCTGCTTAACCCCTTTTACTTATATCCCTTTATTTTTATAATTAAGTTTTGTAATATTACCTGATTTCATTAATATTACTTATTCATTATTTTTTTTATTGCCTTTATTGCAATATCGTTTTGACCTTCATAAAAAGAAAGTAATTTACCTTCATCCTCTTCAGAGTCATTCATCTTTCCTAACATAATAAAGAATACATAATCCCCAACTGTCACAACTTTTGATGCTTTTACTTTAGGCATATTCATCGGATATTGGAGCACTTCTTCCTCAAGGTACTTTTTGTATTTTACTAACACTTGTTTCACTTCGTCTTTCTTACCAGCTGCTGGTTTGACAGCTATGAATCGATCTACGCTAGTACTCATTAATGGTACTTCTGCTATTACATCATCATATAGATTGGATTTTAATCCAACAATTTCAGAAAGCTCATCCTTTGACATAGATACTTTTGCTCTATAATTATCACCATACGCTTCTTTTACTGCTGTATGAATAGATTCTAATTCGCTCTTAGTTGACTTTTTCTTAACTGTTACTGTACAAGTTAACTTCTTATTATCAACTTTTGCTGTGATTGTTGCCTTACCTGCTGCCACTCCTTTTACTTTACCAGATGAAGTAACACTTGCAACTTTGTTATTACTTGAAGACCAAGAAACTTTTTGTGTGTTTCCGTTTAACTTTAAGGTAAAACTGCTTCCCGCTGATACTGTTTTAGACTTCGAACTGATAGAAACATTTTCAACCTTAACGTTACAAGTATATTTTTTTCCAGATACAGTAGCATATACTTTTGTAGAACCTTTTTTGATTCCTTTAACATATCCTTTATTATCAACTGTTGCAATCGATTTGTTTGCAGATTTCCAAGTAACTTTTGCTTTTGTTCCTTTAACTTTTAATTGCTCTTTTCCACCTTTTATTACCTTAATCAAGGTCTTATCCAAAGCAGTTGCTGCTTTTGTTACCTGCCCTGTTGGCGCAAGTATAGAAACAACCATAATTAAGCATAATAAGATGCTAATTCTTCTTACATTTTTCTTCTTTGGGTTCATTATATTTCTCCTTGGTTATTCGCATATTTTCATCTTATATAATTAATATGTATTAATTGGTACTATTATATCAATGTGACGATTATAGTGTCAATACGAAAAACTACTTACAGTTGACAATATAGAATGTTCTATGTTATAGTTTTTGTATTAAATTTGAAAGGATGGTGTTGTATGTTAACGGTTTATAAAATGGTGATTACGAATTAAATAGTAATGATGAGACGATTGCAGATTCCTGCTCGTACTCTGCCCTTTTATAGAGCCACATACAATATCTTTTAATATTACTTGTTTGACAAGATAAGGTTGAGAGTGTGTCTTTCAATCTTTTTTTGTACCTTTTTTTATCTTGTATGTAACGCACTAGCTGCATGTCTTTCGCATGATTTAGGACTTTGCGTTTGGAAAATAAGCGCGCTGAATCTGTAGGGTTCTTATTATACTCAACATACGTAAACCCCAAGAATATAAAACTAATTAATCATATTAAAAAGAAAAGAATGATTATGAAATGAATACTAATATAATAAAAGCACTTGACTCTAACCTATTAACTCTAGAATTTGATAAGATCATATCAACGCTAACAGAATATGCAGTAAGTGACTCTGCCAAAGAACAACTATCCTCCCTACGCCCTTATCTAAGAGAGGATGACGCTCGTCGTAAAATGGAAGAGACAACAGAAGGTAGAAAACTCTACGATTACCTAGGTAATCCTCCATTATCAACCATGCAAAACTTGAAAGATATCTTACTACTATGTGAGCAGGATGGCGTTCTATTACCAGAACAACTTACTATAATTATTCAATTTATAACAAGTTGCAAACGTCTAAAACGCTACCTAGAACGTGGCAATGACCTACAACTTACACTAACTTCCTATGCTTATTCCATTGATACACTTGATGCTTTGTATGAGGAACTGAATAAATCAATATACAATAACCAAGTAGATGATAGTGCATCCACGGACTTAAGAAATATTAGACGAAAGATTGAAAATTCACAAGTTACCATTAAGCAGAAATTAGAGTCACTACTACGTAGTAAACGCGAATACTTTACAGACTCCTATGTATCTACTAGAAATGGACACTCTGTACTTCCTGTGAAAAAAGAATACAAACATCAAGTTAGTGGAAGTGTTATTGATATGTCAGCCACAGGATCAACTTACTTTATTGAGCCAACTATTGTATCCAAACTTCAAGAAGAAATCAGTACCCTTCGTATTATGGAAGACAATGAAATCCGTAAGATTCTTTATATTCTTACTTCTTTTGTAACAGATTCAATAGAAGCATTGCGTACCAATATGGAAGTTATGACAAGCCTTGACGTTATCTTTGCAAAAGCCAAATTAAGTGCTGACTTAGATGCTCATGAAGTAACTATAACAACCAATCATACTATTCGTATTGAAGAAGGAAGACATCCACTACTAAATCAAAGCGAATGTGTTCCACTTACCTTTCATATGGATGAGAATACAACAGGTATCGTTATCACTGGCCCGAATACCGGTGGTAAGACAGTCGCTCTAAAAACAGTTGGACTGCTATCAACAATGGCTCAATGTGGGCTTCACATTCCAGCTAAAAATACTAGTGTAATCGCGATGCACAATATGGTTTTATGTGATATTGGAGATGGTCAAAGTATTACTCATAATCTATCCACCTTCTCATCTCATATTACAAATGTTATCCACATCATACAGGAAGCTTCTGTGGAAAGTCTCGTATTATTAGATGAACTAGGTTCAGGAACAGATCCCGCCGAAGGAATGGGAATTGCTATATCCATATTAGAGGAACTTCGCTCCATCCCATGTAGATTTATTGCTACTACTCATTACCCAGAAGTAAAGGAGTATGTAGCCCAAACAGAAGGATTAATAAATGCCAGAATGGCATTTGATCGTGAAAGTTTACGTCCATTGTATCAATTAATAATTGGTGAAGCTGGTGAAAGTTGTGCCTTATATATAGCCAAACGGCTTGGATTACCAGACCATATGTTAAATATAGCAAGGCACTATGCTTATAAAGAAAAGACAGTGAATGAACTACCCCAAAAACAAATGAATCAAACACCTCGAACTAATAATTCATCTCCCCTAGTAAAAACCAAACCTAAGAATCAAGATAAGACAAAAGCAAAGACATACCATATAGGTGATAGTGTTATCGTATATCCTCAAAAGATTCTAGGAATTGTATATGAACCACATCCAACTAATCAAGGTGAGATTGGCGTACAAATTCGTGGTAAGAAACAACTGATTAACCATAAGCGTATTAAATTAAAAACACCCGCTACCGAGTTATATCCAGCTGACTATGATTTTTCTATTCTATTCGATAGCGTAGAACTTAGAAAAACCCGTCATCAAACAAATCGTATGTATCGAAAGAATACAACTGTTAATATTGATTAAAAGAAGAGTCATAAAGGGATTGTAGCTAAATAGCAACAATCCCTTTTACTCTATAAATCAACCTTTATATCTAACCTCTTTGATATCATATGTAAGCTTCTTTGACAGGCTGAACAATTCATCCTCTGATAGAAAACCTACTGCTCCTCCATTATCACCAATTTTATAAGATGCAAAAGTCACTGCATATTTGATTGCCTCAATCTCATCCAGCCCTTTAATATAACAATGTAAAAAGGAACTAAAAAGTGAATCTCCAGCGCCAACCGTATTAATAACATTTCTAGTAGTAACTGCACCTATATGAATAATTCTATCTTTCTCTCTACTATATAACAAAGCTCCCTTTTTTCCCAACCCTATAACAATTATCTTTATATTATATCTATTTTTTAACTCTATAATAAATTCTTCTGGAGAACTTGGTATATTTTCATCACTTAAGAATAAGATATCTGCTGCCTCCATGAATTCTTTATTATACTCATCTTCTATATCTCCTAGTACATGTACATCCGTTGCAATTAAGACATTCCTTTTCTTTGCTTCTTGTAATAGTGATCTAGAGAAATTAATATTACAAGCACACAGTAAATCTGCATGTTCTAACTCTTCAATCCCGTCATCCATCTGATAGCTATGTTCCTGTACATCCTTCAAGTCGCAATAACACTGTCTTCTTCCACTTGCCTCATAGAGTATTACAGATTGTGGTGTTTTCTTTAATTCTTTTTTGATTCCTTTCGTCTCAATCCCATAAGAGTTAAATTCACGCTCTATCCGATCTCCTTCCTCATCCTCTCCAATGAATGATATCACAGAAACGTTATCACCTAACTTCTGAAATGCTCTTGCCAAGTTATAGCCGACTCCTGAAACTCCTGTACTAACCCCATCTGTTGAGAAATCAATTGGATAATATGGTATTGGGAATTCACGCACTTTAACTGTTGTTTCCACATTCACAAGACCTGAAATTATAACTTTACCCATATTTATACCTCCTCTTTTATTATCTATTTTCAAGCATGGTTCCAATAGTAATTGATTCATCAAACACAAAGTTTTTCTTTTCTTTTAATCGTAATAGATAAATATCATTATGGATGTGCTCTGATATAATAGATACCATTAAACTGTTCTTAGTAACCGTACCAAGAAATTCTGGTCGGTCCTTGTAAGCATCTGCAACTAAAGTTACGTTCATATCCGTAACAAGCATCATTCTTGTTGGATATCCCTCAACGCATTCTCCCCTATGATGTGAGTAGAACTCAATATTAAGACCACTAGTATTTAGATTAGCAAAAGAGAATACAATAATACGTACACCACGTTCATTAAGGATCTTAAACTCCTTCTCAAACAAATGTAGGGAAAAATCAGTATTCAAATATACCTCTTTTTCCGCTTGTAATAATAGCTCTCTCGCTTTGTCAACAACATTATCATATCCCTTTATATTAAAGAACTGCTCTTCCCCTGATTCTTTGGCAATGTTCTTTAATTTAAATTGTGCCACATCCGCATTCTCAGAAAATTGACGTTTTAATTTAGGTATCAAAGTATCTGGATTTTCAGCCTTATATACTAGCGGTTCTCCTGGTAATAACATCAGAATTCCTCTCTCATGCATACTATCAAGCACGGAATATACACTTGATCTTGATATATGTATCTTCTTGGCTATTTGATATCCAGTTAATTCTCCCCCCTCAAGTAAGGTTATATAAATCTGTGCTTCTAATTTTGTAAAATGTAAATTACATAGATAGGTTATTAAATCTTCCAAAATATATCCTCCAAAAAATAATAGTGGTATAAATTATACTACTATTATAAGACGATTTATATATTTGTCAATTTATTTATTAATATTTCTTATTATAACTCTATTTTTGATTTAAAAATTCCTTAGTCTAATATTACGGTCTCTTCTATAACCTCAATAGATAACACATAACTATAAATCAATGTATGATTCATAAAATTCCTTCTACAATAAAAAAAGCGCAACGTAATAACGAAGCGCATAGGAGATTTGTATTCTTAATGCAATATTAAAATTTATTACAAATTAAAATCTTAAACAATATGAAAACTAAAACAATATGAAAACCTAATACAATATGAAAAATTGAGATTTGACTCCAAAACATGAAAATCCGCTAATGAAAATAATAAAGTAATTTGT
>NZ_CBDLAM010000002.1:0-16077 GCF_965301125.1 Anaerosporobacter sp.
TATGTATTTTAACATACTCTACTCTTGAGTCATTCTTAACTAAATGACATTGGCCGTAAGGCTCTTTTTTGTAGCGATATCTCAATAAGTAAAGGGGAACCCTTTACTTATAACTGTAGAGATTTGGAATGTACTTTACAATGTATTTTTATCAATATATAATTATTGTGACTTAAATTGGAAAGTGCTAATAGTTATTTTTAGAGAAAGTTGATTTATTATATATGTGGTATATATCAAATGATTATTGATGTGTATCTAGCAATACCATTTGTTGCAACCATAGTACAGAAATTTTCGTGGAAAACTCTATCCATACCTATGCTAGCTATATTTTGCTGTTCCTTTGTCTTGAAGACATACAATGTTATAGCAGAGGTAAATCACTGGACTACATTTGAGACAAAATTAGATTTCAAATTCGTAGGTGCAACCTATGGATATACATAAGTTTGGAATCTATCTATCGCATAGACCGGTTCATATGTCACTAAGAAAATATCTACTGTTTACGAAATAGAATGGAGGAAAATAATATGCTAAAGTGGAATGATGAATATTCGAACATCTTACTTTGTTACAGTGACAAAATAGTTCACATCAAATGTGACGACAATCTTATGGAATATCTTGAACTCCCAGGAAATGGAGCAGTCGCATTGTCCAGATACATTAAAGAGGGGTATAAGAAATATAAGAATAAAGATCTTGAGATTAGCGAGGATTCCTTAGCTATAGAGATCTTAGCACACGTCTATGTAGACAAGTTCGCAGAATCAATAGAGAAACTAAGCAACAAGTTGACCAAGAAGAATGAGAATGAAATAGTACAAGTTATGGAGAAAATTAGAGATCGAACAGAAATTATCGATTGCGGAGAAAAATCAGTTGATTCGAATCGTTTTGTTTGGAATATGTTAAGTCCGTTTTCTGCAATCATCTATACTTTGCTTGGTAAGCATGCATAAGTAGCTTTATAATACTTAAAGACATCATAACACCAGTCCTAGTGTGACAATAACAAAAAATTTGCAACTAAAAAAAAGAAGTGCTACAATATTAGTAAGGAATAATAGTCTAGTCAATTGTAGTAACAGTTACGAATGAATAACGTTCAAAGATAAGGGGGGGAGGTCTTATGAGAAAAAGCATAGGTAGAAAAGTGATGATTCTAGTAGGAATTTTAGGAAGTTTATTACTTGGAATATGCGTTTCCAATTTATCTGCACTGTCGATTATTGAGGGATTCAATAATGAGATTAATGAGGATATCGAACGCTACATAACAGAGGCAAAAAGTTCAGATAATACAGCTATGGAAGAAACAGAAGCTGAGTTGAAAACAGTTCTACGTCGTAGTAATATAAGGATTGAAGGGACATATAGTTTTGACATTATTCTTGTTGTAATTATTATTATAACTATGACAATAGTTATACTGGTAGCTATTAAAACCATTGCTAGACCAGCAAAGAATGCAGGTAACCATCTTAGAGAAATTGTAGATAAAATTCAGAATAATAAAGGGGACCTTACCGAAAGAATTCCAGTAGAATCAAGTGATGAGGTGGGACAACTCGTCATGGGTATCAACGGTTTTATTGAGAATCTACAGGGGATAATGATACGTCTGTGCGAAGAAGGTGATAAAATGATAACTTCTTCAGCAAACATAACAAATCAAGTACATAATTCGAATGAAAGTGCAGTTAATGTATCGGCAGACACAGAAGAACTTTCAGCCAGTATGGAAGAAGTGTCAGCAACTCTAGAGCAGATTGCTACAGGAAGTGATGGTATTCTTGAGAAAGTAAATGGAATTAATACAAGAGCTGACAATGGTGCTGATATGGTGGAAAAAATAAAAAACCGTGCTAATGGAATGTATCAGGAAACGGTGGAAAGTAAAGAAGCCGCATATTCAGTTATTAATGAGATTCGTGTTGCATTAAATAGTGCTGTGGAAGAAAGTAAGAGTGTGGATAGAATTAATGAACTAACTAACGATATTCTAGATATCACCAACCAGACGAACTTGTTGGCTTTAAATGCATCTATTGAAGCAGCTAGGGCAGGTGAAGCAGGAAAAGGCTTTGCCGTGGTAGCGGAAGAAATCAGATTGCTTGCTGACAGTAGTCGTACTACTGCGAATAATATACAAAACATCAGTAGTCAGGTCACAAATGCGGTCGAAAAATTGGCCCAAAATGCACAGAATATATTTACATTTATAGATGAAAAAGTAATTAAAGATTATGAAGGATTTGTAAAAGTGGCAAATCAGTATCAGGCTGATGCAGATAATATGAATGATATGTTATTAGATTTTGCAGTGAAAGCCTCTGATATAGAATTAACTATGAAAACTATGAACATAGGTTTGAATGATATAGCTACTTCGATGGATGAAAGCGCCAAAGGTATCGTTAATATTGCAGAAAATGCAGTTAGTCTTGAAAGTGCTATATCTGACATTCGTGAGGAAACGAAGAAAAACCAAGCGATTGCAAATAACTTGATGAAAGAGGCACAGCGTTTTGAGAAAGTTTAGAAAAATGGAATACATCTTAATAGAGCCCTAGAAAACGTTTTAAAATTGTCGTTTTCTAGGGCTCGAATTAATAAGAAATATTACTGCATTCTAGAATCGGAAAGTATCGTTTAGTCCTACCCAGACCTGATCCTTCTCACTAAGTTTCAAAGCTGTCCCATCTTCTAATTTATAACCCTCAGCTGAGGCAGTTCCTTTATATTCGCCTATCACTTGTGGCCATATAATTCCGATTTCGGGATCGTTCCATGCTAGACCACCCTCATCATTTGGATGATAGAAGTCGGTACATTTGTAGCAAAATTCAGCAACATCACTTAATACTAAGAACCCATGGGCGAAGCCTTCTGGAATATAGAATTGTTTCTTGTTTTCTTCTGTAAGTTCAACACCGAACCACTTACCATACGTATCGCTGTTACTTCTTAAATCCACAGCCACATCGAATACGGAGCCTTTTACTACACGAACCAACTTCCCTTGAGGGTATTCTTTTTGAAAATGTAGGCCACGTAGTACGCCTTTGGTAGAACAGGATTGGTTATCTTGTACAAAGTGCATAGTAAGTCCGGCTTCCTCCATATCTCTTTGATTATATGTTTCCATAAAATATCCTCTAGCATCACCGTGGACCGTTGGTTCGATAACACAGAGCCCTTTGATGCCACAAACATCTTTTTCCACTTTTATTTGTCCCATATCTATTCATACCTTTCGTTATATAATTCTTATTACGTAATTACCTATAGGATTCTTATAATCCCTATACCATAGTGTTATAGAATCTCTTTTAAATATCGATTTAGTGCATCTTGCCAAGTTGGAAGTGGAGTAAAACCATTTTCTATAAGTTTACTCTTATCAAGTCTGCTATTATATGGTCTGGTTGCTTTGGATATTCCATATCCGGCTGTTGTGACAGGTGATACAGTTAAGTGTTCTTTCGTATATTCCGTATGACCTAGTTCTACAGCTTGATGAAAGATTTCTTTGGCAAAATCATACCAACTGATGTATCCGCCTTCATTAGTAGCATGATAGTAACCGTAGTGGTCCGTTTCTATCATATCCACTAGGAGTCTTGCCAAATCATAAGTATAAGTTGGAGTACCAATTTGATCACTGACCACTGTTAACGTATTATGTGTTTTTCCAAGTTTCAACATAGTTTTGATAAAGTTATTTCCATTCTTGCCAAATACCCAAGCAATACGTACAATGAAATATTTCTTAAGTAAATCCGATACAGCTAATTCACCTTCTAATTTACTTTTTCCGTATACATTTAATGGTTTATAGTCTTTACAATCAGGTTGCCAAGGGTTTGTGCCTTGACCATCGAATACATAATCGGTAGAGAGATACATCATCTTGATGTCTAACTCTTTACAAACGGATGCGATATATTTTGTGCCGATAGCATTTACAAGATGAACAGTTTCTTTTCTATCTTCATCTTCTGCAGCGTCCACAGCGGTCCAGGCAGCACAGTGGATCACCGCATCAGGATTTGCCTTCTTGATACCACTTTCAACAGATTGGTAATCTGTAATATCCATTTCTTCGATATCTACGCCAATCGCTTCATGATTTCTCTTAATAAGTTCATTAACAACGTCATGTCCTAGCTGTCCTTTGACGCCTGTTACAAGTACTTTCATTCAAATAACCTCCATAGGTAATCGATTAAAGCTGTTTTATCGATTACCGTACATAGTTTCATAGTAGTTTTGATATTCGCCAGATATGATAGTTTCCCACCATTCTTTGTTGTTAAGATACCACTCAATTGTCTTTTTGATACCATCTGCGAATTTGGTTTCTGGAAGCCAGCCAAGTTCTGTATGGATTTTCGTAGGGTCAATAGCATAACGCATATCATGTCCTTTACGATCCGTAACATAAGTAATTAAGCTTTCTGGTTTACCTAGTTCCTTACAGATGATTTTAACAATGTCAATGTTTTTCATTTCGTTGTGTCCGCCAATATTATATACTTCGCCCACGCGACCTTTGTGAATAATTAAGTCAATTGCCTTGCAGTGATCTTCAACATAGAGCCAATCACGAACATTCTCCCCTTTGCCATAGACAGGAAGCGGTTTGTCATTAAGTGCATTGGCAATCATAAGTGGAATCAGCTTTTCAGGAAAATGATATGGTCCATAGTTGTTAGAGCATCGGCTGATGGTAACAGGAAGGCCGTAGGTTCTATGATATGCTAATACTAATAAGTCAGCTGCAGCTTTGGAAGAACTATAAGGGCTACTAGTATGGATCGGAGTCTCTTCGGTGAAGAACAAATCAGGTCTGTCTAGTGGAAGATCACCATATACTTCATCTGTTGATACTTGATGATAACGAGTAATACCATATTCTCTACAAGCATCCATCAAGACAGCAGTACCTTTGATATTTGTATCTAGGAAGACTTCTGGATCTTCAATGGAACGATCCACATGGCTTTCGGCAGCGAAATTTACAATAATGTCTGGGTGTTCTTCTTCAAATAGTTGATAAACCGCTTTTCGGTCTGTGATACTTGCCTTCACAAAGCGAAAATTTGGATTATCCATTACAGGCTTAAGAGTAGATAAGTTTCCCGCATAGGTTAAGCTATCTAAGCAAACAATACGGTAATCAGGGTATTTATTAAGCATATGGAAGATAAAATTGCTTCCGATAAATCCGGCACCGCCGGTAACGATAATAGTCATAGTTTTAATCTCCTTTTACTTTAATTTAGCGTAAGACATCTAGGTACTTGCCATCAAGAACATCTTTTAAGTACTGGCCATACTGATTCTTTTTTAATACTTCATAGACCTTTAATACGTCTTCTTTCGTTATCCAACCATTCAGATATGCGATTTCCTCTAAACATGCAATCTTACGATGTTGATGGGATTCTACCGTCTTAACAAAATTAGTTGCTTCAACTAGGCTTTCATGTGTTCCTGTGTCTAACCAGGTAAAGCCTTGTCCTAGTAATTCTACATTCAAGTTATTGTTTTCAAGATAGATGCGGTTCAAATCTGTGATTTCCAGTTCACCACGAGCACTTGGTTTCAGATTTTTAGCATATTCCACTACACGGTTATCATAGAAATATAAACCAGTTACACAGTAGTTACTCTTTGGTTTTGTAGGTTTTTCTTCAATTGATACAGCTTTACCATTTGAGTCAAATTCCACGATTCCAAATCGCTCTGGATCATCTACATAATACCCAAATATAGTTGCACCTTTACCATTTTCAGCATTCTCCACAGCAGTTTGTAAACGTTTATTTAAACCATGTCCAGCAAAGATGTTATCACCAAGAACCATGGCAACGGTGTCATTACCGATGAATTCTTCACCAATAATAAATGCTTGGGCAAGTCCATCTGGGCTTGGTTGCACTGCATAGGAAAGATGCACACCGAATTGATGCCCGTCCCCTAAGAGTTCTTTGAATCGCGGTGTATCTTGTGGTGTGGATATGATCAAAATATCCCGAATACCAGCATTCATAAGAACCGACATTGGATAATAGATCATTGGTTTATCGTAGATAGGAAGTAACTGTTTCGAAGTTACCATGGTAAGAGGATAGAGGCGTGTACCAGATCCCCCTGCTAAAATGATTCCTTTCATGTGATGTTCCTCCTTACGTATTGTATGTTGTTATATATGATATGGATGTAGCGTGTTAAAAGGTCATAAACAAAAATAAACGTCAATAAACGATGTTGATGAATACTAGAGAATATTTTTTTGTGTAGGAAATTTACTTGTACTAGTGTATCAATAAAGTAGAAAAGCAAAACTCTGTGTAGCGTGTTTCGTGTCATAGTACGTCAGCTAAGAAGCCATGAAAACTTAAATCGAGTTTTGCATTCAAATTCAATAATACACAAGTACATGCCTTTTGCCCTAAGAACCTCATATAGACATTATAAAAGGTGACGCTAGGTCACCTTCAAGTATTTTTTTCATCTTTAATAAATTATTTACTTTTTACACAAAAAGATACCTGCATTTTTGGTAATATGGAATCCTTTCGATGTATGTTTCTTCACATAAGAACGAAATTCCTTGTAATGATCAAGCAAGTACTGATTTTGGTTCCCATGACAGGAAAGAATATAGGAGATTAGTGGCTCTGCATCTGGAACCATCAAGTAATCTTCATAGGCTTTCCATTCTATTGATGAGAAATAAGGTGCTAAGAGTGCCGTACCATTTTCTAATCCGAATCTTTCATATAGCTTGTCAGCAGAGAGCACAATCCGATTGTCAAAATCCTGCACCAGCTCACTTACTTCCCGCATATGATTTTTACCATATGTACTGCACAGAAATTGACCATCTTTCTTCAGAACTCTTTTTACCTCCTGACAGACCTGTGTGATAGTATCACAATAGAATAACACATGATTAGCAATAACTAAATCGAAGCTCTCTGATTCGTATGGAATATGGTGGCAGTCAAATGTCTGATAGGAGAACCTTGTATCATCTGTACCAATGGCACGACGTGCATCACGTAGCATTCCTTCGGATAAATCGGATAGAGTAATGCTAAGATGGTTTGGTAGCAACGAAAGATTGCTTGTCCAAAGCGTTCCATCTCCACAACCGATTTCTAGAACTTTCATACTAGGCTTGATTTGACATTGTTCATAGATCCATGGGAACCAACCTTGCTTATTATGTGAATACAAGTCGTGAAGATTGATTCTTGCAGAGATATTAGAGGCATTCTGATACTGGTTTTTCATACTTTTTTCCATACCGGTTAAGTGAATCAGATGTAACATCTTACTCCAATCAATGGAATGTTCTGTTTGAATAGCAGTGCAAGTATCTTGAATTGCCTTTTCCACCAATTGCATTTGCTCAATTTGGTCGCGAATTAGTTTGAGTTGAAGGTTCAAGGAATTAAGCATAAAGTGATAGTCGGTATCATCAATGGTCATTTCTTTGATATCCTCTAGTGAAAAACCAAGATATTTCAGAAGAAGAATTTGTTGAAGTCTTGCCAAGTCCTTATCGGTATAGAAGCGAGCACCTGCATCTGTAACTAAGGAGGGGGTCAAGATATTTTGTTTATCATAATAGCGAATTGTTCGCAAGGTAACGTGAGCCATGCGAGCAAATTCACCAGAAGAGTAATAGCCTGTTTTTTTCATTTTGTATCCTCTCAATATTCTATCTATAGTAATGATTTGGATTTTATATACTCTAATTATAAACCAAAGCATAAGGTGTAGCAATGGGGAGCATTATAAGTAACCGCAATATATGTTAAAGTTAATAACTATATTGCGGAATAGTACTATCTGTTATGCCAAGTTTTAGGGTTCCAAGGATCTGACCATGGCATACAAGAACAAGGTTTTTGGTAAGTTCCATAAGGTACCCAAGTTCCTAAATCATTGGAATCCCAAGGACTTTTAGCATAGTTAGAGACTGGGCTAGATCCTAAGTGTCCAGCTCTCCTACGAGGTTTTGTACAAGAAGAACAAGAAGTGGTAACCCTTCTGTGTTTAAGCATATATTTATTCACCAAATTACATGTCGCTACAGTATATAATATGTATATATGGAGAAATATGTGACTGATTTTGTTCTTTACTTTAGCAGTGGTATGTGAGAAAATATATGAAGTTAGGAATGCAGTGCAATTATTAAGTTGTACGAATTTATGGATTTTGGAAGGGGCAAGCACATTAGCATGTTAAGACTGATAAAAGAAAATAAATTATTACTTAGAAGATTATTTCTAATATTATTAGATGGTTTAATGATTAATATATGTGCTTTCATGGCAATATTAATCCGCTTTGATTTTTCTATAGATAGTATTCCTACTTACTACCTTGATGCAATATTAGCTTATGTACCGTGGAATACAGTAATAACGATACTTATATTTTTCTGTTGCAGACTGTATCATAGTTTGTGGAAATACGCTAGTATCGATGAAGTTACTAATGCTATGATTGGTTGTATATTTGCAGGAATAGCACAGTACATAGGTATTCACGTAATGAAGTTGCATGTACCTAGAAGTTACTATCCACTTAGTATGGTTTTTCTTATGGGTGGAGTTGTTGGGACAAGATTCGTGTATCGTTTTTTACGGTTAATGTCATATCGCTATCACGGAGGTCAGAAGAAGAGGATTATGGTAATTGGGGCTGGTGAGGCTGCGAATGTTATTATTCGTGAAATAACCACAAGCCAATATGTAGATGGTATTGTTGTGTGTATCATCGATGATAACCGTTCTAAGGTCGGACGTTACATACAAGGTGTTAAGATTGTTGGTACGAGGCAGAAAATCGTTGAAGCAGCAAGAAAGTATGAGATTACAGATATTATTATTGCAATTCCATCTGCACCAAAGAAAGAGATTCGTTCTATACTTGAAATCTGTAAAGAGACAAACTGTGAATTAAAATTACTTCCAGGGATTTATCAATTGATTAATGAAGAGGTAAGTGTAAGTCGATTACGTACTGTTGAGATTGAAGATTTACTTGGTAGAGATCCCGTACAAATCGATGCGAGAGAAGTGTCTGATTTCCTACGAGGTAAGGTTGTTATGGTAACAGGTGGTGGAGGCTCTATTGGAAGTGAGTTGTGTAGACAGATTGCGTCTTTTAATCCAGCTAAACTAATTATAATTGATATATATGAAAATAATGTATATTTTGTTCAACAAGAACTTAAGAATAAGTATCCGAATTTGGATTTAGAGGTACTAATAGCATCAATAAGAAATACGAATCGTATGGACCAGATTTTTGATAAATATAGACCAGAGTTTGTATATCATGCAGCAGCACATAAGCATGTTCCGCTTATGGAGGCGAGTCCTAATGAGGCAATTAAGAATAATGTTGGGGGAACGTTAAAGTTAGTTAAGGCAGCAGATAAATATGGAGTCAAACGATTCATCTTCATATCTACAGATAAAGCTGTTAATCCAACTAACATTATGGGAGCTTCTAAGAGAATCTGTGAGATGATTATTCAAGCATATAATCGTAAATCACAGACAGAATTCGTAGCAGTACGTTTTGGCAATGTCCTCGGTAGTAATGGTAGTGTAATTCCGCTATTTAAGCAACAGATTATGAATGGAGGCCCAGTTACCGTAACCCATCCAGATATTATTCGATATTTTATGACCATTCCAGAGGCCGTGTCACTTGTATTACAAGCAGGGGTATATGCTCATGGTGGTGAGATTTTCGTACTAGATATGGGGGAACCAGTTAAAATTGCTGATTTAGCCAAGAATCTTATTCGGTTATCAGGACTGATACCAGATAAGGATATTCGGATTGTTTATACAGGATTGCGTCCTGGTGAGAAATTGTATGAAGAATTGCTTATGGAAGAGGAAGGATTGAAGGAAACCAATAATAACCGAATCTTTGTTGGAGAACCTATTATATTTGATGATGATGTTTTCTTAAAAGCCGTTGAGAGATTAGATCAAAATGCAAAGATGGAGTGCGAGGATATTCGTGAACAAGTGAAGAAACTGGTACCTACATATGCATTGAAAGAGGAAGTAGAAGCTAAGCGAGTTTGTTAGTTACCGTGTCGAAATACCAAGAATAAAGTAAAAATTTCCTAAAAAATCAATTTGCAGGCTAGTCATAATTTTGTTAGAATGTAAGTAGAAGAGAGTTCGTAGGGAAATTTTTAAAGAGGGGAGGAGACACGTACGTGACAATTGATGAAAAATTAGATTTTCTTATCATAAATTTTATGGAAATGAAAGAAGACGTCAAAGTCTTGAAAGAAGATGTGACAGTCTTAAAAGAAGACGTTAAAGTTTTGAAAGAAGATGTGACAGTCTTAAAAGAAGACGTCAGCAATATCAGATTTTTACATGAGAATGAGATGTGGCCAGCGATTATGAGAATTGCTGAAGGGCATTTAGATTTATCACATAATCTTGAAAGATATCATGGAGTTTTAAAAGGCCAAGTTGCGAAAAATGAGAAATATGATGTACAATTCTTATATTTGGATGCAAAAATCGAAGAATTGAGAAAAACTCAATAAATGATGTAAGAAAGGCGAATACCTTAGGGTATCCGCCTTTCTTACATATAATTTATAATTTCCCAGCCAAGTCTTTAATATAAGCGGTAACTTGGTCTTTAAGATTATCTCTTTCTAAAGCAAAATCAATAGTAGCTTTTATAAATCCGAATTTATCTCCCACGTCATATCGGATACCTTCAAAATCATATGCATAAACAGCTTGTAAATCCATAAGACGTTTGATTGCATCAGTAAGTTGAATTTCTCCGCCAGCACCTGGTTTTTGGGAAGATAGGAAGGTAAAGATCTGTGGAGTAAGGATATAGCGACCAAGCACAGCTAGTTGGCTAGGAGCTTTACCAACAGCTGGTTTTTCTACCATATCTGTAAGCTTAACACGTCTACCCACTGGCTTGTGACTCTGGGAAGGAGCAACAATACCGTATTTATCAACTTGATCTTTAGCAACTGTCTGAACCCCAACGATAGAAGCACCAGTTTCATGGTAAGTTTCAATTAGTTGTTTTAGAGCTGGCTTGCCACTATTATTCACAACTACATCATCACCTAATAAGACAGCAAAAGGTTCATCTCCTATGAAAGACTGCGCACATAGAACAGCATGTCCAAGTCCGCGAGGTTCCTTTTGTCGTACATAATAGATATTTGCTAAACTAGTTATATCGTTCATCATCTTAAGTTCAGTAATCTTTCCTGCTTTGGAAAGATGTTCTTCTAGTTCGTAGGAACGGTCGAAGTGATTCTCCATACAGTGTTTATAGGAATTTGTAATTACTAAAATCTCCTCAATACCACTTTGTACCGCCTCTTCTACTATGTATTGAATAGTAGGGGTATCAACAATCGGCAACATTTCTTTTGGAACAGCTTTTGTTGCTGGCAGAAATCTTGTTCCAAGTCCTGCAGCAGGTATTACAGCTTTTTTTATTTTTGGCATCAGTCATACTCTCCTTATACGATATATAGTTAGGAAATATTAATCATCCATATATTCCTAAAACTATACACATTATAATATATTTCATTACTTTTTACAACCAATAAAGGTGTTGAAACGGATTGAAGAAGATTAGTTAAGTTATTTAGGTATAATTATGTTTCTAAATTGGTAAATATATGGTATAGTAAACTGCGTGATTTTAATATATTATTAAGCTTTTATTAATTTTTAAAACTGACTTTAATTTGCCAAATTATCCATTTATTATTAACGCGTACATGTGTTAATAGAGGTAAATAAGGAAAGAGGTAAAAAATGAATGCAACTTGGAGGACAACAATGAAAGGAAGAAAGAAAAGCAGGAAGCTACTCTACTTAAGCAAAAGTGCGTTTCTCCTTAGTGTATGTTGTGTGATTGCATATCTATTCGCTTATAGCGGACATAAGGATACAATCTATGCAGCAGGAGGAGATTCAGCAGATTTACGACTGATATTTACAACGGACCTACATGGGCAGTTAGACAATATGGATTACGAAACTGGTAACACCTATTCAATTGGTGGGCTAACGAAAGCATATACCTTAATTAAAGAAGCTAGAAAAGAAATGGATAGCTCGAATTATTTAACGTTTGATATTGGTGATGTATTATATGATTATTCTACGGAGTACATATTTTCAGAAAATCAAAAAGTAGTACAGCCAATATATCAAGCAATGAAGAAGATTGGATATGATGCAATTACATTAGGAAACCATGATTTTGATTATGGCTACGATTATATTGTAAGTCAAATTAAGAATGCTGGACTAGAGGATGTAACCGTTGTATCTAATGTATACGATTCAAAAACCAGTGAACCAATCTGGAATGAAAATTTAATTATTCCTAAAAAAGTTACTACAGATTCTGGTAAAACGGTAACTGTTAATGTTGGTATTATAGGGGAAACAATTCCTAAACTATCAACAAAGACAGAGAGTTATCTAGGGGTATTAAAAACAGAAGATATCGTTGAAAATGTTAAGAAACAAACTAGTATATTAAAAGAAAATGGTGCAGATGTAATCGTTGTACTTGCGCATTCAGGATTTGGTAGTGAAGATCCTGACTTGAATTATAAGAATGTATCCTATGCTATTACAGAGATACCTGAGGTAGATGCTGTATTATGTGGTCATGAACATAGGATATTTCCAAATAAAGATAAAACAACAGCACACTATCAATTAGCAGGCGTTGACAAAGAAACTAGTTTAGTAAATGGTAAAGTTTTAGTTATGGCAAATGACCGTGGTAGAAGTATCGGTATCGCAGATTTAGAGCTTACTATATCAAGTTCAGGTGAAGTGACGGTTGTTAACGGCAAAGGTGAGGTTCGTGAAGTTGATAAAAATAATACAACAGCTGATAACTCACTGAGTAATTTCTATGGTGAATGGGAAAGTCAATTACATGATTATACCAAAAAGGAAATTGCTGTCCTTGATAGTGACACATCATTAACAAGCTATTTTGGCTATATACAAGATAATGCATCTATCCAATTAGTGAATGATGCGAAACTAAGTTATGCTCACAATTACATTAACACTGTTAAGACACAGTATAAAGAATATCCTGTAATTGCTGCATCACAATATTATAAGTATGGCGTTAACTCGGTAGATGATTATGCCAACATTACAGGAGGAGTAACGGAAGCAGAACTTGCACAGATTCAGGTATATAATGGATACACCGCAATTTATAAGATAACAGGAAAGCAACTACGTGAATGGTTAGAATGGGTTGCAAGTGCTTATGAAACTATTTATCACGAAGGTACTCCAAGTGATACGGTTATGGCAGGACTTGTTAATTCGAATAATGGAAAACAAATAATTTCTGATGAATGGCAAAGAAGTTGGGCGAATTTCCGTGTCTTTGACGGGATTGAATATAGCATAAGTCCAGCTAGCAAACCTAGATATGATTTCAATGGTAATAAGATTAATGATACCAACCGTATTACCAAATTAATGTACAATGGACAGAATGTAACGGATTCTATGGAATTCATTCTCGTAACAGATATTATTACGAAGACGACGGAAGCGACAAAAGGCCTTGATAATCAAGCAATCTATAAGGGATACAATAGAGGACAGGTTATTATTAGTAACTATCTTGAAGAGCGTGCGAAATTTGGTAAAGTTAGTTATTCTGCAGATAACAACTGGAATGTAGCTTTACCTGGCGGTTACTCCTTCTTAATTAAGAGTCCGCTCAACTCAGAAACGCTTGCGAAGAATACAAAATGGTATAACAAAACTATTTCTACAGCTGATGGAATGTCCTATATGCAAGGGTATGGGAATATGTTAAGTATGGTATCATCTACTCCTTCCATTATTCTTACATCAACGAATACCAAAACAACCAATAAGTCAGTTAAGATCCTAGTTGATGCATATGCAGGACAGGGAATTGAGGAACTTAGATTTGTCTATGGTGATTACGGCGTGGATAGCTCTGTATGGGATACAGCAACAAGTGTAGTGAATGGTGGATTCACGGTATCATCAAACGGAATCTATAGTGTATACGCAAAAGACAAAAAAGGAAATAAAGTTGTTCGTAAGATTAAGGTAACAAACATTAGTGATACGGAACTTGAAGCTCCTAAGGTAAATACGTATACGAACAGGAAAACGAAAATAACTGGTACAGCAGAACCAGGGGCAATCATATACTTCTCAGCAAGTACAGGTTTATATAAACATGTAGTAGGAGCAGACGGAAACTTCTCATATGCATTACCAAGCCAGCCTTCTGGTACAACAGTTCAAGTATATGTTGAAGATGCTAGTGGACGTACAAGTAAGAGAACAACTGTTAAGGTAAAACGTACCGGTCCGAATGCAAGTACGATTAATACAATAAAGAATACTAGAGCAGGGATCTATGGTAATACAAATGATAGTGATGCTACAGTAGTGGCAATTGTAGATGAGACCGTTTATGTTGCCAAGAAAGGTGGAAAAGCAGGCTATAAAGCAAGCGAAATCTACAATAAAAATTTAACAATAAAGGAAGTTAATCAAACAATTAACTCAGATTTAGATTTCAAATTAAGTACTCCTTTATTGAAGCCAGGTGTTAAGGTTACTATTTATACAATCGATCACCTTGGGAGAGCGAGTCGTGTAAATAAACTGACAGTACAATCAGCGGGACCAAATGCACCATCAATCTATGAAGTGATGGACATCGAGAGAACTGTTACAGGTAGAGTAACGTCAAAAGAATCTGGATCGGATTTTAAAGTTTATGTTACAGTTGGTAGTAAGACGTATTCAGATTATACGGATGAAAATGGATACTATGAAGTTTCAGTGGGCAAGTTAACTGCTGGTGAGAAAATCAGTGTCTATGCAACAGATGTGGTTAAGAATAAGACACGAAAGAGTTATACATCATCAAGAACCGTAGATAGTGTAACGAATTACTTAACAACGGGTGGTGATTCCTTCTTCTTAGATACGATTACTAATAAGATGACCTCTGTATCAGTATATCAAGATGCAGATGAAGAAGTCTTTGTATCAATTAATAAGACGGTATATCAAGGAGTAACAAACGAAGATGGTGAGTTTACAGTTGAGCTAAACAGGAAACTGAAAGCGGGAACTAAGATTTATGCATACACAAGATTTACTAACGGAAGTGTATATGAAGTAGAAGAGATTGATGTTATAGCAGATGTTCCACTTGTACCATTTACAGCAAATAAGAAGATCACTACAAATACCAAAACAATTAAGATGGTTACCGATGAAAAATGTACGGTTGTTATGTACGTAGGTGATGATAGATATACGCAAACAGAATCTGTGTACGACAGCGAATTAGGTGGGTATGTATATTCCTTCTCAATTCCTAGAACGAATTCGAATAAAACGATTCGAGCATATGCTAAGAATAAAGTCGGAGCTAGTAAATCTGTGAAATTATCTATTGAGGAGACTGCACCAAATGCACCAAAGGTAGATAAAGTGAAGTCAACACATACAAAAATCACAGGTACTGTACATCTTATAGCACCAGATTCATTAGATGAATATTCAGAAGTAACAGCGAAAAATACAAAGACAGTTGTATACGGTAAAATAGGTAATAAGAAATACAAAGGTAAAGTAAACGATGACGGTGAGTTTACAATTAAGATACCAAAACAAAAAGCCGGAACAGTGATTACAGTATGGGGAACAAATGAAGCTGGAGGTACTGGACCAACAAGAAAAATTAAAGTAGTAAAATAATTTAGTCCAGTCAAGATTAAGACTGCCAAGTCTGTCTACTGCATATACTAAAGATATACAATGTATGCAGTAAGAAGATTTGGCAGTTTTTTGCTTTTAGAAGTTAACTTTCAGTGATGATTTCTGTCTTCGATTCATCCAATATTAATAAAAAAATTAAAAATTTGGTAAAAATATATTGACATTATAGGAAAATAAGAGT
>NZ_CBDLAM010000002.1:16087-20657 GCF_965301125.1 Anaerosporobacter sp.
CTTATAAAACATATAAACTTACTAGGAATTATATAAATTAAGGAAAAGGGGATAATATTATGGCAAAGATCGCAAAAAAATTAACAGATTTAATTGGAAACACTCCACTACTAGAATTATCAAACTATGAAGAAAAGAATAATTTAGAAGCAAAATTAATTGCTAAGATTGAGTATTACAATCCACTTGGAAGTGTTAAAGATCGTATCGCATATGCGATGATTGAAGAGGGGATCAAGCAAGGTAAGATTAATCAAGACACAGTAATTATTGAACCAACAAGTGGTAACACAGGTATTGGTCTTGCATTTGTAGCAGCATCAAAAGGATTACGCTTAATATTAACTATGCCTGATACAATGAGTATTGAACGTAGAAGAATTGTAGCAGCACTTGGAGCAGAAGTAGTATTAACTCCAGGAGCAGAAGGAATGAAAGGTGCTATTGCAAAGGCAAATGAATTAGTAAAAGAATATGGTAATGCTGTTATTCCACAACAATTTGAGAATATAGCAAATCCAGAAGCACATAGAAAAACAACAGCCGAAGAAATATGGAGAGATACAGATGGTAACGTTGATATCTTCGTAGCTGGTGTAGGTACAGGCGGTACAGTAACTGGTAATGGTGAAGTATTAAAAGAAAAAAATCCTAATGTAAAGATTATAGCAGTAGAGCCAGCTGCATCACCAGTATTAAGTGGTGGAAAACCAGGTCCTCATAAGATTCAAGGTATTGGCGCAGGATTTGTTCCTTCAGTTTTAAATCTTGATGTTGTTGATGAAATTATCAAGGTTGAAAATGAAGATGCATTCAATGCATCAAGAGCAGTAGCAAAACAAGAAGGTCTATTAGTTGGTATTTCATCAGGAGCAGCAATCCATGCAGCAACAGAATTAGCAAAACGCCCTGAAAACAAAGGAAAGAACATTGTAGTATTATTACCAGATACAGGTGAGAGATACTTATCAACTCCTTTATTTGAAGAAGCATAGAATAAAAAAGAAGTATTAGAGAAAAATAAAATAAGCTGTCACATAGTGTGGCAGCTTATTTTATGATATGATAAAAGATTATTTATCATTTTCAATAACGGTTACTGTACAACTAACAGAAGAACCATTATTTAAAGTAGCTTTAATAGTAGTACTACCTACTTCTTTGGCAGTAATCTTACCAGTTGAGCTAACTACAGCTACATCTGGATTACTACTTGAGAACTGAGGAATCTCAACCGTTGTATTAGGTTTGATAACTAGTAGATTCTCAAGGAATGGATACCTCTTACCGACAGCAAGTGAAATTTCTGATTTAGCTAAAACAATACTCGCAGCAGGTGGTCCTACCGTAATTTCACATTCTAATGTTTTAATTATCTTAGATTTTTCTTTTACAGTAACAGTAATAACAACAGTACCATTTTTCTCTTTAGTTGTAATTATTCCCTCTTTATCAACAGTTGCAATATCTGTGTCATCGGACTTAAAAGAGACAGTCTGTTTATTTTCAAGATTATATACCTTTAAGGTATAGGTTGAATTTGTTACTAAAGCTTTGTTTTTAACATTCAGTTTTGCATTACTTACATCTTCATCAGAATTATTCGTAACTTGGTTCGCTTTGGCTGTAGTAGTAAAATTATTGTCAAGAATAGGTGTAGTACTCACTACCAAGCTTGCAAGACTAATTGCAAATAACCGTTTTTTAAAGTTCTTAACGTTCATAGATAACTCCTATCTGCATATCTTTAATGCAATCAGTATTAACATTTACCTATTTATTTATTAAATTCACATCTCGTAATAATAATAGATTATGTTTTTGTCAGAAACGTGTCAAGTTTTAATATTTTCTATATATGGTATCGGGAGGAAGTCCGTAAGAAAATGTTAATAATTAATCCCAGGATGCCACTTGTATAATACAGGGTAGATACGATATAATGGGAATGAATTATTACAAAGTTATGACATAAATAGTAACTAGTGAAAGGACGGTGACGGTATACGATGCAACATATTTTAATTGCCGACGACAATAATGATATTACTGATATTCTCTCAACATATGCGCAAAAGGAAGGGTATGAACCTATCGTTGCCTCTGATGGAGTAGAAGCATTAGAACTATTTCAAAAATATGATCCGGTTGCGGTTTTATTAGATGTAATGATGCCAAAGGAAGATGGATATGAAGTATGCAGAAAGATAAGAAGTAAATCGAATACACCAGTTATTCTAATCACAGCAAGAGGAGAAGACTTCGAGAAAATTATGGGTCTTGATATTGGTGCTGATGATTATATTGTAAAACCATTTAGCCCAAGTGAAGTTATGGCAAGAGTCAGAGCTGTACTGCGTAGGATGACGAATGCCACTCAACCACAAAAATCAGAGAATACAATTTCTATAAGCAATCTTGAAATCAATCTAGATGAATATACTCTCTACATAGATAACAAGAAGATGTCATTGACAAAAAAAGAAATTGAAACCATGTGGACATTAGCAAAAAATCCGAATAAAGTATTTACAAGGGACAATCTATTAGATAGTTTATGGGGATTTGATTATTTTGGTGATAGTCGTACAGTTGACTCACATATTAAGAGATTGCGTGCTAAATTAGATAAAGTAGAGCACTCAGAATGGACAATTAAGACAATTTGGGGAGTGGGATATAAATTCGAAATCGAGGAAGCATAATGAACATTATAGATAAAGATAATAATGTAAGGGTATACAATAGAATATCGTTTCGGGTTTATCTTTATTTTGCTATTGTTGTCTGTGTGTTTGCGGTAACCCTTGGTATGATGTTTATACAGTTGAGTAAATCCAACACAAAGGCAACATACAGAGAGCGATTACTTAATAAAGGTAGAAGTATTGCAGAGATACTTCATGATTACATTGTTTATGAAAATTATGAAGAATACCCTACTTTTATGGTGACCTTGCAAAAGCTTGAGTCATCAGATATGGATATTTGGATCGTTAGTAATGAAGATGAAGATAGTCCAATGAAGGAATTGGTCAATACAGATTTGACAAATATTACCCTCAATCCTAGTGTACAAGCAATTCTTGATCAATCGTTACTTGGGAACATTACGGAGAAAGTTTATTATAGTGACATCTATAAAGAAACAGAAATGTCAATTGGAATTCCGGTGTTCGATGCAGATGATGAGGTTGTAGGGGCCGTTTTATTGCATGCACCGATAAAGGGGCAAAAGCAATTAATAAAAACAAGTACACATATGATTTTGAGTAGTGCGATTACGGCATTACTAGTATGCTTTATTGTTGCAATAATTTTTGCTAGGAGGCTAACACTTCCAATTTCAAAAATCCGTGTGACTGCCCTTGGTCTAGCAGAAGGTGACTATTCCCTTAAAATTAATAGTAATCAAAAGGATGAACTGGGTGATCTAGCAAGAACGTTTGATATTCTTTCAGAAAGACTGGCCCAAAGTGAAGAGGAGAGAAAGAACTTAGAACAGATGCGTATGGATTTCTTTGCTAATGTTTCTCATGAGCTTCGTACGCCTATAACAGTTATCCGAGCATATACTGAGATGTTAATAGATGGTATAGTAACAGATCAAGACAAAATATCGTCTAATTATGATAGAATATTAAAAGAATGCAAAGGAATGGAACGATTAGTTGGTGACTTATTATTATTATCGAAGATGCAAAACCCAGATTTCGTTGTGGAGAAAGAACCAATTAATCTTATTCAAATCTTTGATGACATTGCAAGGAATGCAACAGCTATTTGTATGAATAAGAATATTGCAATTAATATTAGCAAAGACAGAGACTTTGTTATGATGCTAGGAGATTATGATCGACTAAGACAGATGTTCATGGTTATTTTTGATAATGCAGTCAAATTCTCAAAAGAAAATTCGACTATATACATAAAAATAACTTGTATGGACACAATAAGAATATCAATAAAAGATGAGGGTGTTGGAATCTCAAAAGAGGAATTACCTTATATCTTTGAGAAGTTTTATAAATCAAAACTAAGACAGAATGCGAATGGATCAGGTCTCGGATTAGCAATTGCTAAGCAAATAGTGATTAAGCATAATGGTACAATAGATGTATTAAGTGAGCTTGGTAAAGGAACGGAATTTATATTTACATTTAGTCATATGAAGAATACCGACGAATTTGAGTAATTAGACAAATTGGAAAAAATTTATAGCAACGAAAATTGTCTAATACCTTGAAAAGTTTAATTAATAGAGTTATAATATTACTACAATAAAGAAATCGAATAAGTAATCATTCCTGGGATGTGCGACACTCTTGTTATTTTGAACCTACATTCATGAATACGGGACTCCAATATTTATGAGATTATGTCAAGCCACCGATTGTAGTGGAAGACAGAAGCTTATGTGAGGTGACCCACCTAGCTGTAGCTAGGAGTCAAAATACAGGAAACGGCATTTTGGGTAATTACACAAATGATTAAGGCAGCGTAAGGTGTCTTTTTTGTGTATAGGAAATTATTCCAATTATTCAGGATATGCTTCAGAATTATTAAAAAA
>NZ_CBDLAM010000002.1:20667-59688 GCF_965301125.1 Anaerosporobacter sp.
AAGTCGAATAATATTTTAAAGACTAATATGATATAATAATTGAAAGGTTATTGATACAAATGGAAAAAATACACACAAACAAACAAAGAATTTATTTTTTTGATAACCTAAAAGCGATATTAATACTTTTAGTAGTTATGGGTCATATGATTGACCTAGGTGCTTACAAATCAGATTTAATACGTTTTATTTATTTCTTTATCTATTATTTTCACATGCCATTATTTATTTTTATAACTGGTTATTTTTCAAAAAACACGATTAAATGTAGGGAACAAGTTTTTGACAGATTTTTTATTCCATATGTAATTCTTGTAGTTTTATCATTCTTACAAATACGTTTTATGTTACCAATAGAGGAGGGAATACCTGGATTTAGGGTTCTTAGTCCTCCAAGTAGTCTTTGGTTTATATTAGCATTAGTAGTTTGGAAATATTTGCTCCATGATCTTGTTAAAATTCGTTATGTTCTATTCTTCTCTTTTATTGGTGGATTGCTGGTTGGATTTAGTCATGAGTTTAGATCCATTCTTGCACTAGGTAGAATCGGAGCATTTACATTCTTCCTCTTGTTAGGATATTATGCTAAGGAAGAGCATCTTGAACGAATTAGGAAAATTCCTAAATTGGTAACTTTAGCAAGTACTGTGGTGATAGCTTTCGTAGTTTATTATTTAGCATGCATTAAGGAAATAGATTTAGAAAATATTTTATGTAGTACACATTATGATGATAATTCTTCCATGGAGGGCTTTTTTTATAGAGGAGTTTATTATATAATTGCTACCATAATGATTATTGTATGTATTAATTTGGCATCAAATAAGAAATCAATATTAACAACAGTTGGTCAGAGGACATTTACCATTTATTATTTCCATATGTTTTTCATAAGGTTTATTGAGTCATATGGTGATAACATTACGATTTTTAAAGAAAACGAATGGGTTTACTTTTTATTTGTTGTATTAAGCTCCCTTCTTATAGTTTGCTTGTTATCTCTTAAATGTGTACAAACATTCTATGACAAAGGAGTGGATTTGGTAAAAAAGATAATCTTCCGACCTGTAAAATAAATAATTTAATAGAAGTGTTGTAGGAGGAAGACGATGAGACATGGATTTGTAAAAGTTGCAGCAGCCACACCAATGGTGAAGGTAGCCGACACAGCATATAATACCGAACAAATTATCGAACTTATTAATAAAGCTGCGAAAGAGAATGTCCGAGTTCTTGTATTCCCTGAACTTTGTATTACAGGTTATACATGCGGTGATTTGTTTTTACAGAATGCGTTGTTAACAGCTGCTAAAGAATCGTTAATAAAGATTGTACGAGCAACCAAGAACCTGAACATGGTAGTAGCGGTGGGATTACCAGTAATGAAACTAGGGAATTTGTATAATGTGGCCGCTGTAATTTTTGATGATAAATTATTAGGTATGGTTCCTAAGATAAATATCCCTAATTATTCAGAATTCTATGAAGCAAGATATTTTGGTAGAGGCAATGGAAAGGTAGAGTATATTGATATTCTTGAAGAAAAACAGATACCATTTGGTTCTAACCTTTTATTCCGTTGCAAGGATATGCAAGACTTGGTAATTGCTGCAGAGATTTGTGAAGATATCTGGGTGCCGATTCCACCTTCTTCTAATCATGCGTTAGCAGGTGCTACGATACTCGTCAATCTATCTGCAAGTAATGAAACAACGGGAAAAGATATCTATAGGAGAGCTTTAGTAAGTTCCCAATCTGCATCAACAATGAGTACGTATATCTATGCCAGTGCTGGTGAAGGGGAATCTACGTCTGACGTTGTTTTCTCTGGTCACAACATTATTGCAGAGAATGGTACTATCTTAAAAGAAGCACCACGTTTTACTAATGATTTAACTATTACAGAAGTTGATATTCAAAAGGTTGTAAGTGAAAGAAGAAGAATGTCTACATTTTGTACAAGCAATGATGAAAACTATACATTTGTAGATTTCGCATACGCAGATCATATATATCAAGATCGTTTAGAAACAACATTGACTCGAACATTTGATAAGACACCATTCGTTCCAAGCAACAAAGATCAAAGGGATAAGCGTTGTGAAGAAATCTTGAATATTCAGGCTCTTGGCCTTAAGAAACGTCTTATGCATATCTGTTGCAAGAATACAGTGGTTGGTATCTCTGGTGGCCTTGATTCTACATTAGCGTTGTTAGTTATGGCGAAGGCATATGATATGATGGGATTAGATCGTAGTAACATGATAGCGGTCACTATGCCTTGCTTTGGCACGACGGATCGTACGTATAACAACGCAGTAACATTAACGAATAAATTAGGTGCAACATTAAGAGAAATACCTATCAAAGATGCAGTTTTACAACATTTTCATGATATTGGACATGATGTTAATGTTCATGATATTACTTATGAGAATGCCCAGGCTAGGGAACGTACTAAGATATTAATGAATGTCGCTAATCAAGTAAATGGCATTGTTGTGGGAACAGGAGATATGTCAGAACTTGCCCTTGGATGGGCCACTTACAATGGCGATCATATGTCTATGTATGGGGTTAACTGTTCGGTTCCTAAGACGTTGGTACGTTATCTCGTAGCATATTACGCAGAAACTCTTGAAGATAAAGGACTACAAGAGGTCTTACTAGATGTATTGGATACTCCAGTTAGTCCAGAGTTATTACCTCCAAAAGAAGGTGAGATTTCGCAGAAAACAGAAGATTTAGTTGGACCATATGAGTTACATGATTTCTTCTTGTATTATGTTATGAGATTTGGTTTTACTCCAAGTAAAATCTTTCGTATGGCACGAATTGCCTTTAATGGACAGTATGAAGATGCTATTATCTATAAGTGGTTGAATACATTTTATCGAAGATTCTTCTCACAACAGTTTAAGAGAAATTGTCTTCCTGATGGCCCTAAAGTTGGTAGTGTTGCTGTATCACCAAGAGGCGATCTTCGTATGCCAAGTGATGCAAGTAATGCCGTATGGATGAAAGATTTAGAGAAGATTAAGATAGAGTATGAACTATAGGTAGAAGAGCAAAACTCTGTATACATTTTCATAGCTTCTTAGCTACGTACTATAACACGAAACACGCTACACATCTTAGTACTTAGTAGTACTATAGATGTTTCGCTATTGTTTCTTAGTTATAGTACGTAGTTAAGAAGCAAGTTTAGGTAGTTAAGAGTTTTGCAGATTTACTGTATTGAAATTAAATATGAACAAGTTATATTTACGGATAGGAGAAATAGATATGGAATCATTTGATATTGAAGATTTTATAGAGGAAGTTAAGTTTCAGATGACAGAGTACGATGTGCTTGATGAAGGAACTATCCTAGATTGGGAGAAGAAAGCACGTGCTTATATTATGAAACAAAAGAATAACAAGAATATTATTATTAAGTCTGAAGATGAGGTCTATATCAAGATTAAAGATGAATCAGTAATGGAACGAATTGCACTTGAGTATTATCGTGCTTTTCGTGATAAGGATATGGACGGTTATTGGAAAAAATTCAGATTGTAAATGGCAAAAGGGAATGTACTAGCTATTGTAACCAGCTAGTTACATTCCCTTTTTATGTAATTTTTATTTTGTTGTATATACCTTTATTTTTTTTCTGCTTTTTCAAGCGTTGTTTTAACAGCATCTAACAGAAGTGTTTGGGTAAACTTACTGTTATCTGATAATTCAACGGAATCAATATCGCCTGTTTTACATAGTTGCGTTTCGATATCATCAAGAGAAGGTTTGAGTAAAGGATACATTGTAGTTACTGTTTCATTAAGATTCGTTATGCTGACTGAATTAATGTGGCTTTCATCGACAACGACTTCTATGTTTAGTGAAGTCTCTCCTATCGTTAATTCAGATGTCCATACTCCTGCTGTATATTGTGCTGATTCCTTAACATCAGGTTCCTTCTTCTTGTCTGGTAGAAACATAAAGATGAGAAGTAATATAAGAAGAATACCCAAGCCAGCAAATATTGCTGTGTAAATTATTTCTTTTAGCTGTATAATTACAATCTTAGTTTTTGACATCTTTTATCCTCCATAAGTTTCGTTATTATAGTATATTGTCTGACTAAAGTATTTATGATAAATATTGGAACATTTCTTGAAACCTTTTTGTTAATAAGGAATGTACATGCTGAATTTTAGCACCTAATTTCAGGACTTAAATTGATAGGAACATAGTATACGGATTTAACGGATACTGGAAATTATATATTCTGCCATTCTACGCGTTTTATTATGAGTGTTATCATAATAAAAGGGTTAATAAAAGATTAATCTATAATACTTGTTTATTTGTTTATTCATCGAGCTTTCTGCTGTTGTATCAATACGTAGAATAGCAAAACTCTCGATAGTGTAGATGTGCTTCTTGGCTGCCCTACTATGACTAAGAAACAATAGCGTAACATCTATAGTACTTCTCAGTGTGTTCTGAATAACCTAGGAAGACGAGGCATGGAAGCCGAGTCAGCCGTGCGATGTTGAAATTACAAGCTTTTGATTACCTCTGTATCATCGCACTAGGGAGGCAGGATGCCGAATCGAAGGCGTTTCCGCATCATTTGAGAATATACTGAACACACATAGAAGTACTTAGATGTGTAGCGTGTTTCGTGTCATAGTAGGGCAGCCAAGAAGCTATTGAAAATGTAACAAGAGTTTTGCCTTCAAAATTTTACATATAAAGAGGAAAAGACTTAGGCTAGACGTATGATAATATTTGATGTACCATTGGATATAGGCAAAAAATGAGGAGGAGGCTTGTATGTCGTTACAACTTATATTAGGAAGTTCAGGTACGGGAAAATCCCATCGCCTGTACCAAGAGATCATTAAAGATTCGATGCAAAGTCCAGAGACGAATTATCTAGTAGTAGTTCCAGAGCAGTTTACGATGCAGACACAGCGTGATATGGTTGCAGCGCATCCAAACCATGGAATTATGAACATAGATATTCTTAGTTTCATGCGTCTTGCTTATCGTGTATTTGATGAATTAGGAGGACATGAAAAGGTTGTTCTAGAGGATACTGGTAAGAGCATGATACTAAGAAAGGTAGTAGAGAGTAAGAGCGAAGAGTTAAATATCTTCCAAAGCAATGTTAAGAAACAAGGATTTATCGGTGAATTGAAATCTATGCTTTCTGAGATTTATCAGTATAGTATTGAGCCAGAACAATTAGAGAAAACAATTGCACAGGTGGAAAATCGCCCCATGCTTCAGAATAAATTACAAGATATCCTTACGGTATATAAGGGATTCAGTGAATATATAGAAGAAAAATATATCACCACCGAAGAAATTCTTGACGTGTTGTATGAGAAGGTTGAGAATTCCCAGTTTGTTCGTGATAGTGTAATCTGTCTAGATGGCTTTACGGGATTTACCCCATCCCAAACGAAACTTCTTACCAAGCTTATGCGCCTATGTAAGAAGGTCTATGTTACGGTGACCATTGATGAGAGGGAACAAAAGATAGCAGATGAAGAATATCAACTGTTCCATTTAAGTAAGAAGACAATTGCATCACTACAAGAGATTGCTATTAATGAGCAAGTTCCTATGGATAAGCCAATCTGGATAGCAGGAGTCTCAGAAAACAAGGTACCATATCGTTTCTTAGAGAGCCCTGGTTTAGCCGCGCTTGAGAAAAATCTCTTCCGTTATCCACGCGTTTCTTATAAGGAAGATGTTAAGGATATCAGTATTCATGTTGCGAAGAATCCAGCGGAAGAAGTGGCATTTACAATCGTGCAGATTAAGAAGTTAATAAGAGAACAAGGATACCGTTATAAGGATATCGCGGTTGTTAGTGGTGATATCGGAACATATGGACGAATTATAGAGAATGATTACGAGCAAGAGGGGATACCATTCTTTATTGATAATAAGAAAGGAATTCTAAGCAATCCTGCGGTTGAACTGATTCGCGGTGTATTAGACGTGATTCAACGAGATTTTAGTTATGAAACCATGTTTCGCTATCTTCGTTGTGAATTGGTGGATATATCCAAGGAAGAAGTGGATAACTTAGAGAATTATGCCCTTGCTATGGGGATAAGAGGCTATAATTTGTGGAATAAGGACTGGGATCGTTCTTATAAATCAAGAAGTAAAATTGATTTTATCCGCCTAAATGAAGCAAGAAAGAAAGCAATTACTGGACTAGATGAATTACGTGTTAAGAATAAAGAAGCAAATGTAAGAGAGGTAAGTACAGCCATCTGTAAATTCTTGATCGACAAGCAAGTATCAGCTAAATTAACGGACTATACAAAGAAATTTGAATCCATTGGTAAACTTAGTCTAGCAAAAGAATATAAGCAAGTATATCGTATGATTCTTGATTTATTCGACAAGATGGTTGAACTTCTTGGCGAGGAAGTTATGCCGCTAGATGAATATAGCAAGCTATTAGATACAGGATTTGAGGAGATTAAGGTGGGTATCATTCCTCCAAGTATTGATCAAATCGTTGTTGGAGATATTGAGAGAACTAGATTAAAGGATATCAAAGCTTTATTCTTCTTAGGAGTAAATGATGGATTAATTCCTAAATCATCGGATAGTGGAGGACTTATTTCTGATATGGAAAGGGAGGTTCTATTACAGCATGAAGTAGAATTAGCTCCAACCAAACGCCAGAAGACATTTACAGAACAGTTCTATCTGTATCTGAACTTAACAAAACCCAATAAACATCTATATGTAATCTATAGTAAAGTAGGTATGGACGGAAAGGCAAAGAAGGCCTCCTATCTAATAGGTAAGTTAAAGCAGATCTTTCCAAAGTTGCAGATACAGGATTGTGATAACCAAAAAGGGGAACTTTCGTATATCTTGGCAACAAGACAAGGAATTCAATATGTAATTGAGCAGATTCGTGAATTTTGTGATACGAATCAAGCATTACCAGAGGTAGAGAAAGTTGAAGTTAATCAAGAAGGTACATCAGGCATTCTTGATATAGGAACAGATACATTCAAAGAACTTTATAGTTGGTACTGTAGTGATCAGGAGCGTCGTAAGGCTTTAGATACTGTGCTTGAAGGGGCTTTTTATGAAGCTGAGGATAATTCCTTGCCAAAGGCAGTAGCGAAAGCACTATATGGCAATGAATTGTCTGGTAGTGTTACGAGATTAGAGAAATATGCCGCGTGTGCATTTGCGCATTTTGTTAGTTATGGGCTAGGTTTATTAGAGCGTCAAGAATATCGCCTTGCAGTTCCTGATATCGGAAATATATTTCATAAGGCTATCGATCTCTTCTCTACGAAGGTGAAAAATAGTGAATATGAATGGTATTCCATACCTGACGAAGTAAGAGAGCAATTTACGAAGGAAGCAGTTGAAGAGGCAGCGCTAGACTATGGAAATCAGGTCATCTTAAGTAGTAAGCGGAATGCGTATATGCTTGAGAGGGTAATGCGTATTACCAATCGTACCATATGGGCGTTGTGCACCCAAGTAAGAAAAGGTAAATTCAAACCAGAGGCATTCGAATTACAATTCTCATTCCTTGATAATTTGGAATCCGTAAATGTGAATTTGATGGAAGATGCAAGAATGCAATTACAAGGACGTATAGACCGTGTAGATGTATATGAAGAACCGGAGAAGAATCGAATCTTAGTGAAGGTTATTGATTATAAATCAGGACACAGTGCACTTGATATGGGACAAATCTTCTATGGATTGCAATTGCAGTTAATGGTTTATCTAAGTGCAAGTATGGAATTACAACAAAAGAAGAATCCAGACTTAAAAGTTGAACCAGCAGGTGTATTCTATTACAATATCGATGATCCGATTGTAGATAAGACAAGTGACGTAGAAACAGCGATTCTTAAGGAATTAAGGATGAACGGTCTTGTTAATGATGACATGCATGTAAGCAAATACTTAGATACGACTTTCATGGATGCAGAAGGAAACATCAATGGTTCTGTTAAGTCAGATGTTGTTCCGATAGAAACCAATAAAGATGGATATCCAACGAAACGTTCCGCAACAGCCTCTAGTAGGCAATTCAAAGAGATGACTGAGTACGTAAATCATAAGATTGTTGAAATTGGAAGAGAAATCTTAGATGGAAGGGCAGAGGTAAATCCTTATAAATTAGGAGAACGTACTGCTTGTGATTACTGCGCCTTTCAAGGAATCTGCGGATTTGATGTAAAGCTACCAGGTAATCGATACCATCAATTAAAGAAGTTGGAGAAAGAAGACGTATTTGCTAAGATGGAATGCGTATTCAGAAAGGAGGAGGAGTAGATGGCAGGAGTTTCATGGACAAGTGACCAGCAGAAGGTAATCGATCTTAGAAACCGCAATATCTTAGTTTCAGCTGCTGCGGGTTCTGGTAAAACCGCGGTACTGGTTGAACGTATCATTAAGATGATTTCAGAAGGAGAGAATCCTGTTGATGTAGATCGATTGCTAGTCGTTACATTTACCAATGCAGCGGCAGCTGAGGTGAGAGAGAGAATTTTACAGGCAATTGAGAAGAAACTAGACAGTATGCCTGATAATAAACATCTTCAGAAACAGATGATGTTAATTCATAGTGCGCAAATTACAACCATTCATAGTTTTTGCTTGAATGTAATTCGTAATCACTTCAATGTAATCGATTTAGATCCCTCCTTTCGTATTGCAGATGAAGCAGAGTTAACTCTTCTTCGAGCTGATGTAATTGAGGAATTATTAGAGGATCAATATGAGAAAGCAGAAGAAGATTTCACTACATTCGTGGAATGCTATGCAAGTGGTAAATCCGATGCTGCATTGGAAGAATTGATTATACAGTTATATCGTTTTTCCATGAGTTATCCATGGCCTATGGAATGGTTAGAAGCACAAAAAGAGTCCTTTGCTTTAGAGTCCGTAGACAATCTGAAAGAAACAGAATGGATGAAGGGATTATTAGAGTACATTAAATCCATGACAGGTGATTTAATGGCCCGTAATAAGCAGGCAAGAGAGATTGCAAATGGAATCGCCGGGCCGTATATGTATGATGAGGCTTTACAAGAGGACCAGTTGTTAATTCGCGATTTAATGGAAGCAGAGTCGTATCATCAGTATTCTGAAATCTTAGAAAATCTAAAGTGGAAGGCCTTATCTCGTAAAAAGGATGAATCGGTTGATGTTTATAAGAGAGAACAAGTAAAGGCAATTCGTGATGAAGTGAAGAAAGCTGTTACGGATATTAAGAAGAATTATTTCTATCAATCGGAAGAGGAGATGTTAGCGGATTTACAAAAGGTAGCTCCTGTTATGAATGTATTGATAGATTTGACAATAGAATTTACTAGTCGTTTTGCAAAGGCAAAGGAAGATAAGAATCTAGTTGATTTTAATGACTTAGAGCACTTTGCATTGAATATTCTTGTTAATAAGGAAGATGGTGAAGTAAATTCGTCAAGTGTTGCAGATGATTTAAGCGAGTACTATGAGGAAATCTTAATTGACGAATACCAAGATAGTAACTTGGTACAAGAAACCATATTAACTAGCATCTCTAAGAAAAAATTAGGAAGAAATAATCTGTTCATGGTTGGTGATGTGAAGCAGAGTATCTATAAATTCCGTCTCGCTAGGCCAGAGTTATTTATGGAGAAATTCCGCAGATATTCTGTGGAAGATAGCGAGGAGCAAAGAATTGACTTACATGCTAATTTCAGAAGTAGAGCGGTAGTTCTTGCTTGTACGAACTATATCTTCGAGCAGATTATGACAAAGCAATTAGGCGACATTACTTATGATGACGATGCAGCACTCAATCCTGGAGCTGTGTTTGAACCTACGGACGAGAACATCTCGGCTACCACAGAAGTTTTACTTGTGACGGATGAAGAATTTGATAAGAGGGAAGAACTTTTAGCAAATGAGGTTGGGGAAGCACAAGCTAAGGAAGAAGTAACAGAGCTTGATAAAGAGGAAGAGGAATACACAGTAAGAGAACTTGAGGCTAGAGCAATTGGGCTTAGAATTAAAGAATTAGTGCAACCAGAGACTGGACTGAAAGTATGGAATAAGGAGAAGAAATGTTACGAGACCGCTAGGTATAGTGATATTGTGATTCTTCTTAGAACCATGAGCGGTTGGTCACAGACATTTGCAGATACGCTTATGGCAATGGGAATTCCAGCATTTTCTGATACTCAAACAGGCTATTTCTCTACCATAGAGATTCGAACAATCTTAAATATGCTACGTGTGATTGATAACCCAAGACAGGATATTCCGTTAACAGCGGTATTGCATTCAAAGATGGTTGGATTATCAACAACAGATCTGGCAATCATACGTGGTGCCAAGGAAGATTGCGATATGTATGATGCAGCGAAGCATTATATGGAGACATATTCTAGCGAGGAAGTAGCAGAGCAGTTAGATACAGATGAGATCGCAGGAAAACAAGAAACTGATATAATCGTAAACAAACTTACGTCATTCTTTCAAAGATTAGAGAGTTACCGTGATTGCCTCGCCTATACCTCTATACACGAGCTAATTTGGTTTATAATACAAGATACTGGATACTATAATTATGTATCTTCCATGCCTGCAGGTGATCGACGTAAGGCCAATATTGATATGTTAATTGAGCGTGCGGTCCAATATGAAGCAACCAGTTACCATGGTTTGTTCCAATTTATTCGATATATCGAGAAATTGCATAAGTATGATATTGACTTCGGTGAAGCTGTTACGGTAGGAGAAGGCGAGAATACCGTTCGAATTATGAGTATTCATAAAAGTAAAGGGCTTGAATTTCCTATTGTATTCGTGGCTGGTATGAGTAAAGTATTCAACAACCAAGATGCAAGAAGTAAACTAGTTCTTCATCCAGACCTAGGTATTGGTCCTGATTATGTAGATCCAAAGCTACGTATTAAATCACCAACGCTATTGAAGAAATTCATTCAAAAGAGAATTGTGCTTGAAAACCTAGGTGAAGAGCTACGTGTTCTATATGTTGCCTTGACCCGTGCCAAGGAGAAATTAATACTAACTGGATATGTACCATCAGTTGGTGACAAGCTGAATAAATGGGCTGATACAAAGGATCAAACAGATCGTGCTCTGATGTTTAAAAAGCTTGCTGGATCTGGTAATTATTTTGATTGGATTATGCCTTCACTAATAAGACATAAAGACTGTATAGATTTACTACAGCAGTATAATATTTCACCAGGTGTTAATATTGAACCCAATAAAGAGCGAGATATCGAAGCTAATTTTGAAATCAGAACAGTTGATGTACTTCGTACTGTTGAAGAAGAAGTAGCAAGACAACTTGTCAATGCAGATAAGAAACAACAGTTACTGGAATGGGATCCTGATAAAGTGTACGAAGAAAACATTAGAGATGAGATTCATGAGCAATTAAGTTATGAATATCCATTTTCCAATGAGGTAAAGTTACATGCTAAGGTAACGGTATCCGAATTGAAGAAAATAGGTCAGATGATTGATGATGAAGAAAGTATGAAGTTGTATGAAGAAATAGACTCAGAGAAAGCTGTAATAGTAGATAAAAATGGCTTACAACTTGGCAAAGAAGAAGTGAATCAACAAGATGAAGTAAGCCAACAAGAAGAAATAGATAGCAGTCTCTACCCTAACTTTATGCAAGAATCTGTACCAGTACAAGGAGCCAGAAGAGGTACCGTATACCATAAAGTATTAGAGTGTATTCCGATACTTGAAGGGCCAACGATTGTTAATATAAGAGAAGCAATTACCCAGTTAGTTGAGAAAGCTATACTCACAGAAGAAGAGGCAGCAGTTGTCAATCCTTATCAGATCCTTGCATTCATGAAATCGGACATAGGAAGAAGAATCAAGCTTGCTTCCAGTCAAGGAAAGATCTACAGGGAACAACAATTTGTATTCTCTATGAAAGCCAATGAGATTCGCCCAGACTTAATGAGCGAAGAGCCAATCCTAGTACAAGGAATTGTAGACTGCTTCTTTGAGGAAGATGAAAAGGTTATCATCGTGGATTATAAAACCGACCATATACCTAAAGAGGGAGGAGAAGAAATCCTTCGTAATAGATACAAAATCCAGTTGGATTATTACCAAAGGGCCATCGAACAGATAACAGGTAAGAAAGTAAGTCAGAGAATACTATACTCTTTTGCACTTGAAAAAGAAGTAGAAGTATAAAGGAAGTTACCTGAAAATTTAGCTTTTCTTGCATAATATGATTACCTATGTCAATACTCTAGAAAACTTATAAATTGAATTTGTAAATCAAGGAGTATAAAGTATGACGAAAAAAAATGAAAACCCAATTGATTTGAATCATATAAAACCAGAAGAACAGTTAAAATACGAGGTAGCAGAAGAACTGGGATTACTACCTAAAGTACTAGAATCCGGATGGAAATCATTATCAGCAAAAGAATCTGGAAGAATCGGTGGAATAATAACGAGAAAGAAAAAAGAAATGAAAGCGGAAGCACTGAAAAGCGAAGAACTTCAGGAATAACAAGAAAAATTATCGGCTATTACTAACACTTGCCTTCGCTCGCCATTGTTAGTATAATGTCAGTAGCATAAAATCCATGTTTTTATATAGAATAAATAGGATTCAAATGTTAAAAGGTCTTAATAAAGTTAATGATGAAGAAACAAAAATATTTATTCATTCATTAACTTACCAGTACTTGTGTATCAATAAAATAAAAATCAAAACTCTGAGCCACGTAGATTAGCTTCTTAACTGCCGAACCAGCGTGAGCTGAGGCAGGATGCCGAATCGAAGGCGGTTCCGTACCATTATGATACCCTAATGTACACACTTAGAAGTTCTTAGATGTGTAGCATGTTTCGTGTCATAGTACGACAGTTAAGAAGCCATGAACACATATCAGAGTTTTGTACTAAAACTAATAATGCACAAGTACATCAATACCTTAAGATGAATAAATATTTTTGGTTCATCATCTGAATGCGTAAATAGACCTTTTGACTCCCCCACTCCAGAGATAACAAAAACATGGATAGAAAGAAATGATGGTGACAATATGCAGGCATATACAGGGTTTGCACAGGTTTATGATATGTTCATGGATAATATTCCATATGATAAATGGTGCGAATATTTAAAACAATTATTAAGGGAAAATGGTGTAAAAGAAGGAATTGTATTAGACCTTGGTTGCGGAACAGGTAATATTACATCAAGACTATCTAAGTCTGGATATGATATGATTGGAATAGACAACGCTGAGGAAATGCTATCAATAGCCATGGAAAAAGCGTTGGATGAAGAAGAATCTATTCTGTATCTATTGCAAGATATGAGAGAATTTGAACTGTACGGAACCGTTTCTGCTGTGGTTAGTATCTGTGATAGTATGAATTACATTATGGAAGAAGAAGATTTACTTAAGGTATTTCGCTTAGTAAATAACTATCTTGATTCCCATGGTGTATTTATCTTTGATATGAACACAGAATATAAATATAAGACAATTCTTGCAAATAATACCATAGCCGAGAATCGTCATAATGGTAGCTTTATCTGGGATAATTATTATTATCCAGAAGAAAGAATCAATGAGTATGATTTAACCATATATGTGAAAGAAGATTTTGGTGAAGAGGATTTGGATTTATCTGAGGAGGATTCTGAAGAGGATGAATCCTATGAGGAAGAAGGACAAGTTTTCTATCGCTTTGATGAGAAACACTATCAGAAAGCATATTCTTTAGATACGGTAAAATCATTGTTAGAGAAAGCGGGACTTGAGTTTGTATGTGCATACGATGCATTTACACATAATCCAGTAACAGAAACAAGTGAAAGAATCTATATTGTTGCGAGAGAGACACATCAAGACAATAAATTCTATACGAACGAATAAATAGGAGGACTTCAATGTCAGATTATATAGTTAGAGCAACAGCTGCAAATAGTCAGATTCGAGCATTTGCAGTGACTTCAAGAGATTTAGTAGAGGAAGCAAGATCTCGCCACAATCTTAGCCCTGTTGCCACAGCAGCACTAGGAAGACTACTCACTGCTGGTAGCATGATGGGAAGTATGATGAAGGGTGAGAAAGATCTTCTTACCTTACAAATCAAGTGCAGCGGCCCAATTGGAGGGCTTACTGTTACAGCAGATCCGAAAGCAAATGTAAAGGGATATGTTGTGAATCCAGATGTTATGTTACCACCTAGTGAACAAGGTAAATTAGATGTTGGTAAGGCACTTGATTTAGGTGTTATGAATGTTATTAAAGACATGGGATTAAAGGAACCTTATGTTGGACAAACGCATCTTGTTTCTGGTGAAATTGCAGAAGATTTAACCTATTACTATGCAACAAGTGAACAAGTACCATCATCTGTTGCTCTAGGTGTGTTAATGAACAAAGATAATACAGTAAAACGTGCAGGCGGATTCATTATTCAGTTAATGCCATTTGCGGATGAAGAAGTGATTGATAAATTAGAAAAGAAAATTAAAGAGATTACTTCCATAACAGCGTTACTTGATCAAGATATGACTCCAGAGATGATTCTAGATTACGTATTGGGGGATTTCGGTGTAGAGATTCTTGATACACTACCAACGAAATTCTATTGTAACTGTACAAAAGATCGTGTGGAGAAAGCTATCGTTAGTATTGGAAAGAAAGAAATCCAGGAAATGATTAACGATGGAGAATCGATTGAAGTAAATTGCCATTTCTGTAACACACACTATAATTTTTCGATTGATGAATTACAGGATATCATTAAGAGAAGTAAGTAAGGCTTGCGCCTGTCAACTATGTTGATGGGCGTTACTGCTTTAATGTTATGTAATATGAACAGAAAGGAATTATTAATATGAGAGAAAAATATACCTTTGGTAGAAATGCATTCCGTACATTTGAGACTGGTATGGAAAAAGAATGGTTATTAACTAATGGAATTGGGGGATTTGCGAATCAATCCATCATAGGAGCAAATACAAGAATATATAGTGGATATCTAGTGGCATCGTTACATGCACCAGTAGATAGAATGATGATTTTTCCAGGTACACATGAAGCTGTGAGTGTCTCTGGAAAGGAGTACGATTTAACTGCACAAGAATACATAAAGGAATGGAAGAGAGGGTATCAGTACCTTAACCGTTTTGAGTTAGATATATTACCAACATATACGTATCAAGTAGCAGATATATGCATTAAGAAGACCATTTCATTAGAATACGGTAAGAATACAAGCGTTGTATGCTATGAGATTGAGAATGGAATGGAAGAGGCTACATTTGCAGTTACTCCGATGTTTACCTATCGTGGTTTTGGAGATACGAAAGAACGTGCCGAGCTTTTATTCAAGAAAGAATTGAAGGCATTAAAACAAGATAGTAATAAAAATATGGATATTGCGAAAGATCAATATCTTACATTAGTACCAGAAGAAAATAAAGAGGTAGTAATCAAATTCTATTCCTCAGAAGGTAGCTATTATGACCGTGCTTGTAAGCCAGTATCCTTGGCAACGCCTAATTATCTGATTGAGGAGAATCAAGTGTATCCAATCGATAATCGTACTGGTTTCTTAGGGGTAGATAATCACATAACTCCATATGATGTGTTAGTTACCCTTGCACCATATGAGAAGAAACGATTCTATGTAAAATGTACAGTAGAAGAGTTAGACGACAAAGATGGATTTGTAATTGCAGAGGAATATCGTCAGAGAATGATTGGATTAATGGATTTACTACCATATGATGATAGATTAGCTAGAAGACTTGCTTGGGGAGCAGATGCATTTATTGTGGATCGAGAGTCAACAGGGCTTAAGACTATTCTTGCTGGTTATCCTTGGTTTGCAGATTGGGGAAGAGATACGATGATTGCATTACAAGGATTAACATTAGCAACAAGAAGATTCGACGATGCACGTTCTATTTTGGAATCCTTCTCAAGATACGTTGACAAAGGAATGATACCAAATGTATTTCCTGGTAAAGCGAAGGAAGAACCAATGTATAATACCATCGATGCGTCATTATGGTACTTCTATTCGGTAGATCGTTATCTAGAATATACAGGGAAAGAATCTGACTATACTTTCATCTATGAGAAGATTTATCCGTATCTTAAGCAAATTATTGAGGCTTATAAGACGGGAACTCGTTATGGAATTTGTATGGATAGCGATTATCTAATAGAAGGTGGAAGTGATCTGGATCAATTGACGTGGATGGACGTACGTGTAGGTGATTTGGTTGTTACTCCAAGACATGGGAAAGCCGTAGAAATCAACGCTCTTTGGTATAACGCACTTAAGGTAATGGAAAAACTAGCTGCTCATTATGGAGAAAATGGAGGGGTATATTCTGATATTGCCTCTCATGTTAAGGAATCCTTTGTAGATAAGTTCTGGAATTCAAGTGCAAATTGCTTGTACGATGTTATTGAGAAGAAAAATGGACATGAGGTTCCAGATAGTAAGATTAGGCCTAATCAGATATGGGCAATCTCTCTGCCATATACGATGTTAGATAGAGAGAAAGAAAAATTAGTTGTGCAAAGGGTGTATCATGATTTATATACTCCTTATGGAATTCGTTCCTTATCCAATGAAGACGTGGATTACAAGAGTCATTATATTGGAAAATTAATTAATCGTGATTTAGCATATCATATGGGAACAAGCTGGGGATACATCTCAGGAGCTTTCATCTCAGCTTACTGTAAGGTAAACGATCATAGTAAAGAGGCAGTCCGTAAGGCAAAAGAAATGTGTGAATATTTTGAGGACCACATGGAAGATGGCTGTCTTTCAGGTATTGCAGAAATCTTTGATGGGGATTTCACATGTACAAGCCGTGGTTGTTATACGCAAGCATGGAGTGTTGGTGAAGTTCTACGTGCTTATATGGAAGATGTATTACCTTATCTAAATGAATAGAATTATAGGGAGAAGTATATATTTCTATTTCTAGGAAAACGTGGTATGATTCATATAGATGTTATGGGTGTTAATAGTGATGTACTTGTGTATTTTCAGTATTGGATGCAAAACTCAAGATACGTTGTTAGGGCTTATTAGCTGACGTACTATAACACAAAACACGCTGTGCATCTAAGTACTTCTATGTGTGTACATCTACATTCAACAATCGATGTGGAAACGCCTTCGATTCGGCATCCTGCCTCAGCTCAGGCTGGCTCGGCTTCCTTGCCTCGCCTTCCTAGGTTGAACAGTACACACTAAGAAGTACTACAGATGCTACGCTATCGTTTCTTAGTTATAGTACGTCAGCTAAGAAGCAAATTTACGTGATAAAGAGTTTTGCTTTTCTAATTTGTAGATACACAAGTACAGGTAAGTTAACAAGATAGATAATAGATAGGATAGATTATCCCAATTAACTTAACTTTAATTATTACTTTTTGACTTCCCAATTATAGATAAGGAGAACAAAATATGGAAACAATAGAATACATTGTTGAAACAATAGGTAAACTAGTAAATATTCCAAGTCCATCTGGATTTGCACATAAAGCAATTACATATGTTAAACAAGAAGCAGAAAGTTTGGGTTACTCTTGCAGTTTAAACCAAAAGGGTGGCTTGGTGATTCATGTACCAGGGAAATGTGAAGAGACTATCGGCCTTTCTGCTCATGTTGATACATTAGGTGCGATGGTTCGTTCTATTAAGAGCGATGGAACAATTCGTTTTACAAGCGTTGGTGGTTTTACAATGCAAAGCATAGAAGGAAGTTATTGTACGATTCATACAAGAGATGGAAGTGAATATGAAGGAACAATCTTAGCAAATAGCCCATCGGTACATACATTCGATGATGCTAGAACGCTAGAGAGAAAAGAAGCTAACATGCATATTCGCCTTGATGAAATCGTGAAATCAGATGAAGATGTGAAGAAGTTAGGTATTGATACTGGTGATTATGTAAGCTTTGATCCGAAGTTTAGTTATACAAAATCAGGATTTATTAAATCAAGACATCTTGATGATAAGGCAAGTGTAGGTGTATTATTAGGATTATTAAAGGAAATGTCAGAAGGTGGATTACAACCACAAAAGACTATTGAGATTCTTATTAGTAACTACGAGGAAGTAGGTTTTGGTGCAAGTTACCTTTCAGAAGAAATTACTGAATTCGTTGCAGTTGATATGGGAGCATTGGGCGATGATCTGAATGGAACGGAGTATGCTGTATCAATCTGCGCCAAAGATTCTTCAGGCCCTTATGATTATGAACTGACAACTCGTTTAATTAATATTGCAAAAGAAAAGAAATTAGATTATGCAATCGATATCTTTCCACATTACGGTTCCGATGTATCAGCAGCTTTACGTGGTGGTAACAACATAAAGGGCGCATTAATCGGACAAGGAATCCATGCTTCTCATGGTATGGAAAGAACACATAAGTCTGCACTTGTTAATACCTTAGAATTACTTAAAGGGTACGTGTTGTAGTATAATTAGTGATGCAAAACTCTATATACGTTTTCATGGCTTCTTAGACCACGTACTACGACACGAAACACGCTACACACCTAAGTAATTCTAAGTGTGTACGCCCAGTTTTATCAAGTGATGCGGAAACGCCTTCGATTCGGCATCCTGCCTCAGCTCAGGCTTGCTCGGCATCCATGCCTCGTATTCCTAGGGGATTCAGTACACACTAAGAAGTACTATAGATGTTTCACTATTGTTTCTTAGTCGTAGTACGTGGGCTAAGAAGCAAAACTACACTATTAAGAGTTTTGCTTTGCTACTTTACACATACACAAGTATAAGTAAGTTATTGATGGAATAAATACTTTTGTTTATTTAACATTGACATTAGCTAAGACCTTATAATAAAAAAATTTAAGTAATTATATAGAAATATAAAAGGAGGAATCAACATGAATGTAACAGAACGCTTTTTGAAATATGTAAGCTTTCATACAACTTCAGATCCAACAAGTACAACAACTCCAAGTACTGAGAATCAGAAAGTACTTGCAGCAGAGCTTGTGAAAGAGATGAAAGAGATGGGAATCGATGATGCCCAGATGGATGAGTATGGATATGTATATGGAACAATCGAAGCAACCAAAGGTTGTGAAGATTTGCCTTATATAGGCCTAGTAGCTCATATGGATACATCTAATGCACTCTCAGGAAAAGATATAAAGCCAAGAATTGTTAAGAACTATGACGGTAAGGATATCGTTCTTAATGAGGAAAAGAATATAATAATGCGTACGAAAGAGTTTGCCCACATGGCAGATTATGTGGGACAAGATTTAATAGTAACCGATGGAACAACATTACTTGGCGCTGATGATAAGGCTGGAGTTGCGGAGATTCTTACTTTAGCAGAACAATTGATGCAATCTACTGATATTCCTCACGGAAGAATCCGCATTGGTTTCACACCAGATGAGGAAATTGGAGCTGGAGCAGATCATTTTGATGTGGAGAGATTCAATGCTGATTTCGCATATACCGTAGATGGTGGTAAACTCGGAGAACTGGAATATGAAAACTTCAATGCAGCGGGAGCAATAGTAACTGTACATGGTGTGAATATTCATCCAGGGCTAGCGAAGAACAAGATGAAAAATGCGATTTTAATGGCCATGGAATTTAACAGTATGCTTCCTGCTAATGAGACACCTGCTTGTACAGAAGGTTATGAAGGATTCCAACACCTAGGTTCCATCAAGGGTAATGAAGAGGAAACTGTTTTAGAATACATCATCCGTGATCATGATAAAGAGAAATTCAATGATAGGAAAGCAATGTTTGAAAAAATTACTGCATTCTTAAACGACCGATATGGAGAAGGAACTTTCGAATTATCTATAAAAGATAGTTATTTCAACATGAAAGAAAAGATAGTTAGCCATATGGAAATCGTAACTCGTGCAGAAGAAGCTATGAAGAAAGTTGGAGTTGAGCCAATCGTAGCACCAATACGTGGCGGTACAGATGGGGCAAGACTATCCTTCATGGGCTTACCTTGTCCTAATTTATCAACTGGTGGACACAATTTCCATGGTAGATATGAGTATATTCCTGTACAATCTATGGAGAAAATGGTGCAGATTTTACAAGAAATAATAAAAGCATAGCAAAATATAGGTTCCAGTGATATAATGTAGCTGATTTAAGAATTAAAGCGTTACTGTATTAATAAATTAAAGTTGAATTTTATGGAGGTATACTATGTTTTCTTTTGATGAAATTAGTACTTATGATCCTGAGTTAGCGCAGGCAATGAAACAAGAATTCAATAGACAAGAAGATCATATTGAATTAATTGCTTCTGAAAACTTTGTTAGTAAAGCAGTTATGGCAGCCATGGGTAGCCCATTAACAAACAAATATGCAGAAGGATATCCAGGAAAGAGATATTATGGCGGTTGTGAATTTGTTGATATTGCAGAAGATTTAGCAATTGAAAGAGCAAAAGAATTATTTGGCTGCACATATGCCAATGTACAACCACACTCTGGAGCACAAGCTAATATGGCTGTATTCTTCGCTCTAGTTAAACCTGGTGATACAGTAATGGGTATGAGTTTAGCTGACGGTGGTCACCTTACTCATGGTAGCCCAGTAAATATGTCTGGATCATATTATAATATAGTTTCATACGGCGTAGATGAGAATGGTTTCATTGATTACGATGTTGTTCGTAAAGTTGCTGTTGAAAGCAAACCAAAATTAATCGTTGCAGGTGCTAGTGCATATCCAAGAAAGATTGATTTTAAGAAATTTAGAGAAATCGCTGATGAAGTAGGAGCATATTTAATGGTTGATATGGCTCATATTGCTGGATTAGTTGCTGCTGGCCTTCATGAAAGCCCAATTCCATATGCTCATGTAACAACAACTACTACACATAAGACATTACGTGGTCCAAGAGGTGGTATGATTCTTTCTAGTGAAGAATTTGCTACAGAACACAAATTAAATAAAGCAATCTTCCCTGGTATACAAGGTGGACCTTTAATGCACGTTATCGCTGCAAAAGCAGTATGTTTCAAAGAAGCATTAGATCCAAGTTTCAAAGAGTATGCTAAGAACATTGTAGACAATGCAAAAGCATTAGCAGATGGCTTAATGAAGAGAGGATTTAACTTAGTTTCTAATGGAACTGACAATCACCTTATGTTAGTAGATCTTCAAAACATGGGTGTAACAGGTAAAGAAACTGAGAAATTATTAGATGCTGCCAATATTACATGTAACAAGAATGCGATCCCAAATGATCCTGCTTCTCCATTTGTAACAAGTGGTATCCGTCTTGGAACTGCTGCCATTACAACAAGAGGAATGAAAGCAGAAGATATGGATCAAATTGCAGAAGCAATTTATTTATTAGTTAAGGATGTAGATGCAAATAAGGAAAAAGCCTTAGCAATCGTAAAAGAATTAACAGATAAGTATCCACTTTATAACCTGAACGTTTAACAACTTGTAAAAAAAGTATTTATTGAGAGACAAAAATCTGATTTTTTTCATGGTTTTGTCTCTTTTTTTGACATTATATATGGAGTTATATAAGGATAAAATATTAAAATCAAGCTTTTCGAAAATTTACGAAAAAATAGCTTGACACTATGGTAAATATATGTAAAAATAGGAGTAGCAAATGGTCGTTCTTATACAAAGTGAATAATAGTATGTTATTAACGAACGATCTGCACAATAGAGAAAGACTTTAGATTTTGAAAGGAGAACGTAGGATAAATGAGGAAGATATCCACAGCAATAATCACAGCCATTACTGCTTGTGTATTAATTGTATCTATTCTTGTGGGGGGGATTAATGCGATTCTAAGCTATAAGACATTAGGTGAAGAAGCAAAAGACAAGATGTCTGCAATGTCTATTCAATATGCAAATCAAATGAATTTGAACTATAGAGGAACACAAGAGATAGTTTCCGGTATGGCAAGTTACTTTGAAGCAAGCTATGATTACGCACAATATAGAGACATTGAATATAATAATACCTTCATGGATGGGATGTATAAGTACATAAGCGTAATTCAGTCAAACATAACAGATACTAACGTTTTGCGACTATATGCCTATGTAAATCCTAAGAATATTGGAACCATATGTGCAGCCATTAGTGAGAATGGTAAAAGAGTTAATGTAAATCAAGTAGAAGAATACAAATCTTGGAGTAATAGAGATGGAGATAGGTGGAATTTCTTTAATGAGACATTAAGGAATAATAGAGCAACTTGGTTAGATCCATATACTGATATAGATCTAGACCAAGAGGTAATTAGTTATACCCAACCAGTATATGTTAATAATGAAATAGCTGGAATAGTTGGGATTGTTATGTCATTCGATGAGTTTAAGCAATTAGTTACATCAATCAAGCCATATGAGAATGGATATGCATTTTTAACAGATTCTTATGAAAGATACATTGTACATAATACTTATACAAAAGAAAATAAATTAAGTGATACTGGGTTTGAAGAATTATCAGAACTTATTTCACAACAAGATCAGGGTTTGAAAAAAATGAGTGTTGATGGTGAAGAAAACTATGTGGCATATTCAAAACTTGCTAATGGTTATTATTTGGTGTTAGTGACACCAGAGAGCGATGTTATGAGTAACGTCCAAGATATGACAACTAAGAGTATGCTGTTTATTGTTTTCTGCGTGGTAATTTGTACTATCATTGCATTTATAATAGGGAAGAAAATATCTACTCCAATATCCAAAGTTACTAAGGATATTGAAATGGCTAAGGAAGGCAATTTTACAAGCAAGAATTATCTGCCTTATCTGAAAAAGAAAGATGAAACAGGTAAGTTAGCAAGAGCATTGGATAAATTACAGGAGTCCATGAGTAAAACAGTCACTAAAGTTAATGATAATAGTACAGTTGTCACAGATTCTGCTATTCATCTTAATCAAGCAATTAACTCGTTGGTAGATGAAATAAATAGTATTACAGCAACTGCTGAGGAGTTATCGGCTAGTATGCAACAAACAGAAAGTACTGCCATAACACTTGGTGATGCCTCCGAAAGAATGATTCATCATATTGAGACAATGGATGAAAAGAATAAAGACGGTGTTGAAACTGCCAATGATATTAGTAGTAGAGCTGTTCAATTGAAGGCTGAAGCAGTGCAAGCAGCTAGACAAGCAGATGAAATATGCAGGTCAACTGGTGAAAAATTAAAAGTAGCAATCGACGATTCAAAACAAGTAAAACAGATTAATGAGTTGACGAAAGCAATTCTAGATATAGCTGATCAAACAAGTTTACTATCTTTGAATGCTTCCATTGAGGCAGCAAGAGCAGGTGAATTTGGAAAAGGATTCTCTGTGGTAGCAGATGAGATTAGAAGTCTAGCAGAAAATTCTGAGAAGACAGCATTACAGATTCAAGAAATAACAAAGAATGTAATTGTTTCAGTTAACAATTTGTGTGATAGTTCCAATGAGGTACTAGATTTTATGAACACTCATGTAAAGGATACCTATCAAAAGTTAATGCAGATGAGTGATCAGTACAACACAGATTCAAATGATATGAGAGAATTGTTTGAAAATATCGCTAATGTTTCAAAGAATATATTCAATGAAATAGATTCATTATTAAAATCGTTTGGAGAATTAACAGAAGCAACTTCAGAAGGTTCAGAAGGTGTTCAATGTATATCAAAGAATGCAGAAGATGTTGCAAATCATACGAGAGAGGTTGAACTTGAAGCCAATCGTTTGAATCAGATAGCTGGAGAATTAAATGAAGCTATCGAAGTATTTACGGTTTAAATGCAAATGCATTTAAATATATTCCTTTTATATTTCCTTTTATATGAACAACTTTTGTTGCCATGAATTATGGAAAGAGCGGGCTGACACCCCTAGAGTCAGCCTGCTTTTTTCTGTCTTTAAGATATTGGTAAGATGACCTGAAATGTTGTTCCACCACCTAATGTATCAAATACTCGTATTTTTCCATTATGTTCATCTATGATTTCTTTCGCAATACATAATCCCAAACCAAAATGTTCTTTTTGGGAACGTGAACAATCTTCTCTATAAAATCGATCAAATATATGAACTTTCGCCTTATCAGAAATCCCTATACCATTATCTATTACAGACACTATAAAATCAGAAGAGGTATGCACTAACTTTAGTTTAACGTTACCCTGTGGTTTAGAATAACAGATAGCATTATTAATAAGAATTGCGAGAACTTGTGTAATTCGGTCCTTATCACATAAACAACTGGGAATGGAATCCTCAGGTAATAAGATGGATAATGACAAATCATGTTCCTTTGCTATGTAATCAAATGCTTCATAACTTTCTAACAATAGGGTATCTAGTTCCACTTGTGTCATGGTAAAGGACCAGGTTTGACTATCTGCACGAGCAAGAGTTAACATATCGTTTATGAGTATTGACATGCGTTTACTTTCGGATTCTATAGTAGCTAGAAATTGTGGCTTCATGGTCGAATCCGATGTACGAAGAGCAGAAAGGGAAGAGAGTATTACTGCAAGGGGAGTTCGAAGCTCATGAGAAGCTGATGCTATGAAAGCTGTCTGTTTATCTTGAGATTGTTTAACTGGCTGTAATAGTCTGCGTGTAAAAAACAAGGAGACAAGAAACAAAAGTAGGATACCAGTTAAGTTAAGTATTATAAAGTTAAGATGCTGACGTTGCAATTTATGGTATAAGTCACTTGTTGGATATAGAATTATGGAAGAAAGCGTACTAGATCTTCGCGGAATCTGCGCAAATGATACATAATAAGGAGACTTATCGGTAGCGGTATATTCAAATTCATAGTGTAAAGAACTAGAATCTATTGATTTTGAATTAAAATTGTAGGTGCTATTACCATAGGTCATAATTTCATCTATCGTAGCAAGTTGTTCTTCTAAACGGGCCATTTGTGTATAGGAGAGAGGAGAACCATTATCATATACAGCAATAAGGTATTTACCATTCTGTTCAATCTTAGATAGCCATTGGTAAGTAATGGTGTCCTGTTGTTCGAGATTGGCTATAATGGTATTAATCTCACCACAGAAGGAAAGATAGGAGGTCTTCTTTAAATCTTTCTCAGATATGTACAGATAGCAAAGTGACATAATTAATAAAATCAAACTAGAGATCGTAGTAAATAACAATGCTAAACGAAAATTTAATTTTTGGAACAACTTTTTTTGTTTATTCATGGAGCCACTCCAAACGATATCCAACACCACGATGAGTTTTAACTGTAATAGTATTGCTAACTGTTTTTAAGCGTCGCCTAATAAAATGTATATAATTATCTAAATTGCCATCTTCAATCTCTGCATATGGTCCCCATACTTTTGTAAGCAAAGTTGACCTAGGAAGTATCTGCGAAGAATTGCGCATGAAAGATTCCAATAGGCAACCTTCTTTTTTGGAAAGAGTACAAAAACCAAGGGGACCAGATAAAGAATTTGTTGCAGGTGAGTAAGAAATATCGTTATAGGTTAACAAATCGGTAGCTGTCCATTGTTTAGGGCGCCTATTAATACTGCGGATTCTTGCAAGTAATTCTTCAATAGCAAAGGGCTTGACCATATAATCGTCGGCACCAGCATCTAAACCAATTATTTTATCAGATAATTCACCAAGTGCAGTCAGGATGATAACTGGGGTAGAATTATTTTTCTCACGTAATTTCTTAAGAAGAGATATGCCATCAATACCAGGTAGCATTCGATCTAATAATATTAAGTCATATATATTTTGATTCATGAACATGAGAGCATCTTCTCCATCTGTACAAGTATCAACATGGAAGCCTTCATGCTGTAATTGATATGAAATTGAGAAGCATAGCTGTTCGTCATCTTCGATTAATAGAATTCGCATAATAACAAAGATTCTCCTTTCCGACCTAATATACTTTAGGTATTTATATTGAGAGTTTGGAAATTATCTACTAATAATTTGATATAAGTACAGTATACAATAATAACTTCTAATTTATATCTAATTAGGGTAATATTATGTTTTTAGAGATAAAATCGAAGTTATTATGGTAGAGTATAGGAGTTCACAAAAAGAAGTAGTACTGAAACAGTTTTTGGGAGGTAATTATGTTTAGAAAAAAAAGATTATTACTATATGTCCTATTACTAACATGCGTGTCAATCGTTGTTGGCTGTAGTGGAAAAAAGTCAGGAGATAAAGGTAGCAAAGTAAATAATACTGATAATCAAAATACTACAGAAAATATTACAGTTGATACACTAGATGAACAAGATGATAAAGATAAGAAAAATCAGGCAATGGGAAGATACATAGAGAAACCATGTGGAACAATTGGTGATGGAGCTAATATTAGTGAAATGACACTAATGGAAGATGGAAACTTAGTAATCTTAGACACACAGATAGGAGCCTTATTCACCTCAAAAGATGTTGGAGACACTTGGTCATCAGAAGAAGTAAGAGCAATGAGTTCTGTATTAACCAGTTCCAATTGTGAGGTAACAAGTGCAGCAGTTAGTAAGAATGGAGATATATTCTTTTCCTATATTCCATGGGACGAAGTAACCGACAAGAAATATTCCAGTTATGAGAAATATGTGTATATAGCAAAGGACAATAAGAAAAAAGAGTTGAAATTAACTGTTAGCAAGAAAAATTCATGGTTACAACAAGCAGAATTTACGGCTGATAATGAACTGTATGCTTTGACACATAGTGGTGAATTGATTAAGATTAATGTGAGTGATGAAAGTGTTGAAAAGGTGTTTGAAGGCGAATCTTCTCTGGATACCTTTGCTGTAGATAAGACATATATCGTAGCACAAGGCGGAGATATAGGGTACATCTATAATACAGATACGAAAGAATTAATTACAAATGATAGTGTATTAAATGACTTTTTGGATTCTACTATCAAAGAGATCCAATTATGTAAGTTAGATGTAAGTGATAAGGAAAATGCAATATATGTAACGTGTCAGTTTGGAGTTTATAGGCATGTATTGAATGGAAATGTTATGGAACAACTGGTATCAGGCGAATTAACCAACTTAGGGAGTCCATCCATTAGTGTAACAAGCTTTCAGGTGAAAGAAGATGGAAGTTTCCTTATTGGCTATACAAGCGGAGAATTAGATTCCTATTGCTATAATGCTGATGTACCATCTGTGCCAAGTAACCAAATTAGAGTATATAGTTTATATGAGAGTAAGACAATTCAACAAGCAATTGCAGACTATCGAAAGAACAATCCCGATATGTTTATTAAATTGGAGATTGGCTTGACTGGTAATGATGCAATGACAAAGACAGATGCGATACAGAAATTAAATACAAGTGTATTGGCAGGAGATGGACCAGATATCATCATATTAGATGGTTTACCGATGGATTCCTATATAGAAAAGGGGGTTCTCTATGATTTATCCAATGTTATGAAAGAGATTGAACAGTCAGATACGTATTTTACTAACATCACACATGCTTATGAAAAAGAGAATGGTTTATATGGAGTGCCAATGAAGTTCCAGATTCCGATTGTTACAGGAAATGAAAAGGAAATCAGTAAGGTAGATACTTTAGAGAAATTAAGTCAAATGATTAAGGATATGAGAGAAGATGATAACAATACAACTACAATTATGGGGGCATATACACCACAGCAAGTGCTTGAACGTATGGAACTTGGCTGTAGCTCTAGCTGGTTAATGAAAGACGGGAAGATGGATGAAGCAAAACTAAAGGAATATTTAATCTATGCCAAAGACATCTATGAATTTGAGTTGGAAGATTTGTCAGAAGATGTAATTTCAATGCAAAAGGAATATCTAAAAGAAGTTAATGAGAAGCTGAATGGACAAACAGGAAAAATATTAACAATATCAACACAGTTAATGTCTGTAGATCGAAAGATTGTTATAGGAAACATCAATGAAATATACGATTATCAGATTTTACTTGCTAGTTTAAGTCAAGATACATCTATTTCATATCAAAGGTTTGATATGCAGTCAAAATATAACTTTGTTCCGAATGGAATTGTAGCTGTGAATGCTGCATCAAAGGATATGGAGACTACAATTGATTTCTTCAAGACTTTGTATTCTAAGAAGCTACAAGAGGCAGATGTTGACGAAGGATTACCTGTTAATAAGGAAGTATTCTCTAATTTAGCAAAGGGTAAGAACGTAATGGATCATTATATCGGGACATCTGATCAAAATGGAAATGAGGTAAGTTATCATTTAACTATTCCTACTGATGTAGATATGAAGGCATTAACAGAAATGGCTGATAGTTTGTCAACTCCATGTCTTATGGATAGTACGATACAGGATACGATTGAGACCTATGGAGAGAAAGTATTATCAAGTGAGATTAGCATTGATGAAGGTGTGAGAGCCATTGTTCAAAAGGTAAATTTATATCTACAGGAGTAAATTTAGTAATAGAAAAGATTTATAAATATGTTATAGGTGTTATCTCGCGGTAAGTGCTATAGTAGAGTTGTGACCTTGCATAGAGATATGATACATACGAGATATGATAAAACAACGGGTTAAGTCTTATATGGCTAACCCGTTGTTTTTATAATTAATAACCCAATTCTTCACCAACTAAGACAATAATTAATCTTCCCGGTTTATTAGACTTTCTTGTAATTACGGTGTTGGAACACATACAATCTGGAGTTAAACAATCTGCACAACGTCCAAAGTCATGACATGGTGTATTACGGTTAAGACGTACAGCATTAGGTGGGGCAGCCATATTATGTACACGTGCAATTCCAGCCTCTACATCAGGCACCACTTTATTCATACCAGCTACAATAATTACATTACCAGGACCACTAACAAGACAGGCGATACGGTTTCCGTTACCATCGATATTCACCAGTTTTCCGTCTAATGTAATAGCATTGGTACTCATAAGGAAATAATCTGCTGTAACTGTTTTGGCGTACATTGCTTTTTGTTCCTCTGGAGTCGTTGCTGTTGCACGATCATATAACGTATATGGTGCAGTTTGTAGATAATCCATTAAGCCGATTTCTTTGATGGTTTCGGAACCACCCCATGAGATGGAAGCATTAGGAGTGAAGAGTGACTTAATACATTCTAGTGCTTCTGCTTTATCATTGCAGTAGTAACCTTGCATTCCTCTAAGCTCACATTTCTTTAAAATCGATTCCGCTTGTGTTTTATAGAACACTTTCTTGATATCCATTATTCTCCTCCTTTAGATATAAGAGTAGGCATTTATCCTACTTTTCATAAAGTACAGTATACCACATTATTTCCATTTGGAATAGAAGAAGGAGTTTACAAAACTTATAAGTATGGAGTAATATGGTAACTATGAATTGGTCAAATTTGAGGATTTTAGAGAGGAGTAAATTTACTATTATGGCAAATATATTAATCGTAGATGATGAAGAAGCAATTAATGAGTTAGTTAAATTAAATCTGAAATTAGTAGGGCATATATGCGACCAAGCCTATGATGGAAAAGAAGCGTTAGATAAGCTATCTAAGAAACAGTATGATTTAATTCTTCTAGACGTGATGTTACCATACATATCAGGGTTTGAATTAATGAAAGTAGTAAAAGATACACCAGTTATCTTCATGACAGCAAAAGATCGAATCGAAGATAAAATTCAAGGATTGACCTCAGGTGCAGAAGATTATATAGTCAAGCCCTTTGAGATACTAGAATTAATAGCAAGAATCAATATTGTTCTTAGAAGAATCAAGACAGAAAATACAGTTTTTAAAGTTGAAGATATGGAAATGGATAGGGAAGGTAAGATAGTAAAATATCAGAATGAAGTAGTGGAGCTTACACCACAAGAATATACCCTTTTAGAAGTGTTCGTAATAAATCAAAACCTAGCGATGTCTAGAGAAAAATTATTAGAATTAGCATGGGGATATGATTACGAAGGTGATACAAGAACAGTAGATGTACACGTACAGAAGTTACGTAAGAAACTTGGATTAGAAGATAGAATAAAAACGGTTTATAAGGTAGGGTATCGTTTAGAAGTGTAGACCTTTCGAAAAGTAGAAGTATAGAACTTTCAGTAAAGATCTTAATTTAATTTTATTGATAAATATCAAGAATATTTATTCAATTACCTATATCGTACTTGTGTATTAACAAGGTAACAAAGCAAAACTCTGAATACTGTAAATCTGCTTCTTAGGTGGTGTACTATGACTAAGAAACGATAGCGAAACACCTACAGTACTTCTTAGTGTGTACTAGATAACCTAGGAATGCGAGGCATGGAAGCCGAGCAAGCCTGAGCTGAGGCAGGATGCCGAATCGAAGGTGTTTCCGCATCATATGAACAACCTAATATGTACACACATAGAAGTACTTAGGTGTGTAGCGTGTTTCGTGTCATAGTACGCCACCTAAGAAGCCATGAACACCTAAACAGAGTTTTGCATGCAACACATAAAATACACAAGTACTCTCCAAAGAGTTCAAATGAATAAATATTCTGTAGATGGAAGGGAGAAAGCAGTGAAGTTCTGGCAGAAGGTATTTTTAAGTGTTTTACTGGTATTCGTTATTGCATTCAATATAGGAATGTTTACGGTAATGCATTTTACATATAAAGAACAACTAAACAGCGTAAAACAACGTGCTAGAGGAGAGACATATTTTCTTAGAAATTCTATGACCAAGGATTTTACCAGTCTAGAAGAAGTGTCCACACTAACAAGAGATAAGAAGAAGAATATATATGATTCCTATGCACTGTATTATGAGGAGCAAGATGTATTTCTTGAGTTATGGAGTGGAAATAGCCAGATTGGAGGGTATTTTGATTCAAATCTAGAATCAAGGGAAGAGTTAGATACGAAGGAGAATGTGCAGAATCTTCTCGTTAGAGAAATAAATAACGAAGAGTACCTTTTCCTAGCATGCAGTTTAGAAGAACCCTATGAAAATCATACTTTAGTTGTTGCATATCCTTTAATGGAGCTTGAGAATACAAGAAAGCAATTGGTGCAGATTGTGATTTGTGTAGATATCGTCATAACAATACTGTTATCAGTAATTCTCTACTTAATTATACAAAGACTGATGAAGCCTTTGAAATTTCTATCAGATGCAACACAAGGGATTGCAAAAGGATATTATAATCAAAAGGTTAAGATTTCTAGTAAGGATGAATTCGGTAATTTGGCAATGAATTTTAATACTATGTCTGAGAAGATTGATGAAGCGATACATCTTTTACAAGAAGAAAGTGATAAGAAACAACAATTAATTGATAATATGGCACACGAACTAAGAACACCGTTAACATCAATTTCTGGATATGCAGATTATATGCGAATGGCGGCTTTATCAGAAGAAGAACGAATACATGCACTTGACTATATCATTGCTGAATCTAAGAGATTAGAGAAATTAAGTAAAAGCTTGTTGTTGATTGCAGATATTCGCGAAGGTGAACTAACTAAATCTGTCGTTTCCACAGAACAGCTAAAAAGTTATGTTTATAATCTCTTTCACGAGCAGTTGGCAGAGAAGCAGATGCGATTAGAGGTGAATTGTGAGATAGAAACGATAGAAGCCAATGAAGTGTTATTGCAGAGTTTATTAGGAAATCTAATTGAGAATGCAATTCGCGCTTGTAATGAAGATGGTAAAGTAGTAGTTACATTTTATAGCCAAGGAGGTCCTTGCCTGATGGTAGAGGACAATGGAATTGGTATGGAAGAAGATGAGCTTATTAAGATTATGGAGCCATTCTATCGAGTAGATCAGGCGAGAAGTCGAAAAAATGGCGGAGTTGGTTTAGGGGTAACCTTATGTCAGCAGATTGTTAGACTTCACCAAGGAGAGATTCGATATGAGTCTGTGATAAATAAAGGGACAAAGGCAATCATCACTTTTACAACTTGATAACATCTTCATGATAGTTCCACAAAAAGAGAAGCATAAACTAAGACTACAATAAAGATGGAGGGTTGAGTATATGAAGAAAAATACAATCATAACATTTGGTGTTGCAGGGGTAGTTGTAGCAGCTGCTATATGTGGTCTTATTATTAGTATGAATATGGATAAACACAACCAGAGTAATAAGATGGAACGGGTATCAATGAATGCTTCTCAGTTAGATACTGTTCGGTCAGATAGTGTAAATGAGGATACAGGTATAGAAGAAGATACCGTGAATGATACTACCAATGATAGCAAGGGGAAATCATTCACTATGGAGTTTGATGGTATTAAATTTACCGTCAATTGTGACATAGATCTAGAAGATGAGGAGTTTGAAATACCATTAAAATCTGCAATCTATCTAGGACTTAGTTATATCAAAGATACGTACGATACAACTTTTAATTCGATTTCTGTCAATATGGATACAACTTCTACAAGTGGAATTCGGAATGGAAGTAACTCCTGGAATGCAGTTGTAGAGCTGGATAGTGATAAGCGATATGAGATCACAGTTAATGCGCAGACTGGTGAAGTTATAGAAGCACAGGCATATTACAAAGAAGATGGGGCTGACGATAAATGGGTAAAAGCAGGCGATAAATTGGTAAGAGCAGACAACTCAGCAGATACATCATCAAAGAAAAAAGAATACAAAGTTGAGAAAATGAATTTGGATGCATTTTCAGATATTGAAGTAGATATTGAATACAATGCAGATGTTGAAATAGTCAATGGGGATTCCTATGGGGTAATTCTTCATTATTATGGACCAGATTATAGCATTGATTATAGCAATACAGACGGAAAACTCAAGATTGAAGACGTAGTTAATAAGAAAGTAAATAACTTTAACTTCAATAATCAGATTGAAGCTAATTATGTAACAATTATAGTACCAAAAGAAAGTAAGTTTTCTAATATAGATATTGCAGTTTCATCAGGGGATATCTCTTTGAAGGATGTACAAGTGGATCAAATAAAAACACTAGTCGCTAGCGGAGATAGTTCCTTTGCAGAAATGAGCATCAATAAAGCTGATATCCAGACGTCTTCAGGAGATATTAAAATGAAAGATATCCAAGCAAATCAAATAAAGACACTAGCTGTTAGTGGAGATTGTTCTTTCGTAGATATGCGTATCAAGGAAGGTGATATGCAGACATCTTCAGGAAATATTGAAGTGAAAGAAATGCAAAGTAATACAGCAAACGTAACTTCGACTAGTGGTGATATCATTGTTAACGGAGATGTATACGGAAACAATATATTCGAGTTGACTTCTGGTGATATTGAAATCGCATGCAGTGGTAAGGAAAAGGAGTATTCTTATAATCTAGTTACAACATCTGGTTATATAGAGGTGGCTGGTGAAGAAGTAGAAAATGAAGATGAAAGTGGTGCAAGTGTAAGTGTTAAAAATAGTAAGAAGAATATAATAAAAGCAACAATTACATCAGGGGATATTATTATAGATTTTAACAAGCAGGAGAAAGTAGCAAAGTGAGGGAAAAAAGAAGTGGTTTATTAAAACTAGCAATTATTCTAATAATGATAGTCAGTTTTGGAGCAATGCTGTAAGAAAAACAGGTTGCGAACCTTGTAAAAAGAAGCTATAATCTAACTTATTGAAAGGAAATCAAGCTGAAGTTTAGCGAGTATTGGATTTCACCCCATAAGGTAGTACAGGAAAAAGTCCCGAAGCATATGAATGAATAGGGAAATTGGTAATATACCTTATGAGGAATCATAAGAAAGTTGGAATTATACATGTCTAAAAGTTTATATATTTCTGAAAAACCAAGCGTTGCCCAAGAGTTTGCGAAAGCACTTAAGTTCAACTTTAAGAAACGTGATGGATATATAGAAGCGGATGAAGCCATTGTAACCTGGTGCGTTGGTCACTTGGTTACAATGAGTTATCCAGATGTCTATGATGAAAGTCTTAAGAAATGGTCACTAACCACCTTACCATTTCTTCCAAAGGATTTCTTATATGAAGTCATTCCAGATGTAAGTAAACAATTTAATACGGTAAAATCATTGTTGCATCGTGAGGACGTTTCTGTTATTTATGTGTGTACCGACTCCGGACGTGAAGGAGAGTATATCTATCGATTAGTGGATCAGCTAGCGGGGGTACCAGAGACGAAAGATAAGCGAAGAGTTTGGATTGATTCACAGACAGAGGAAGAAATCCTACGTGGAATACGCGAAGCGAAACCATTATCGGCATATAATCATATATCAGATGCGGCTTATCTAAGAGCAAAAGAAGATTACTTAATGGGTATTAATTTCTCCCGTGTATTGACTCTTAAATATGGACAGGCAGTGACGAATTATCTACAAAGCAAATGGACTTCTATCTCAGTAGGTCGTGTTATGACCTGCGTTCTTGGTATGGTAGTAAAGAGAGAGAGGGAAATTCGTGCATTCGTTAAGACACCATTCTACCGTGTAATTGCAGGAATTAATACATTTGGTAAAGAATTCGATGGAGAATGGAGAGCGGTAGAAGGATCGAAGTATTATAACTCTCACTTACTATACAAGGAAAATGGTTTCAAAGCCAGAGAAAGTGCAGATCAGTTAATTATAGAGTTAACAACAGACTTTGATAATCAAGGTGTCATTGAAAAGATTGAGAAGAAGAAAGAGAATAAGAATGCTCCATTACTATTTAACTTAGCGGAATTACAAAACGAGTGCTCGAAACTATTCAAGATCAGTCCTGATGAGACATTGAAGATTGTCCAAGAATTATACGAGAAGAAATTAGTGACGTATCCAAGAACCGATGCCAGAGTGTTATCGACAGCAGTGGCGAAAGAGATCCATAAGAATATTGGAGGACTAAGAAACTACGCTCATGTTAGTGAATTTGCCAATGAAATCTTGGAGATTGGTAGTTATAAGAACATCGCTAAGACAAGATATGTAAATGATAAGCAAATCACAGACCATTATGCCATAATACCAACCGGTCAAGGTCTGTCAGCGTTGAATGCGGTAACGCCAACTGCCAAGAAGGTTTATGAAACAATCGCAAGAAGATTCTTAAGTATCTTCTATCCGGCAGCTGTATATCAAAAAATCAGCCTTGTAGTTAAAGTAAAAGAAGAATCTTTCTTCTCTAACTTTAAGATACTGGAATCACCAGGGTATATGAAAGTAACCAATCTATCGTTTATGACGAAGAAATCGGCCCCTTCAGCAAATAATACACAGACATCAAAAGCAACTTCTGGGGATGATGGACAATCCACTGGGGATAATGGAGATTCATCTGAAAATCAAGAAGATGTTTTCGATGCAGATTTCATTAATAACATGAAGACGCTGAAGAAAGGCATGTTACTTACTATAACAGGATTCAGTGTGAAAGAAGGGGAAACATCTCCACCAAAGCGCTATAATTCAGGTTCTATGATTCTTGCTATGGAGAATGCTGGACAATTAATCGAAGACGAAGAACTTCGTTCTCAGATTAAAGGTAGCGGTATTGGTACAAGTGCGACTCGTGCTGAAATCTTGAATAAATTAATAAAGATTACCTATCTGAATCTGAATAAGAAAACACAGATTATCACACCAACTTTACTTGGAGAGATGATTTACGACGTGGTAAATGCTTCAATTCGTTCCCTACTGAATCCAGAACTCACAGCAAGCTGGGAGAAGGGATTAACTTATGTGGCGAACGGAGACATTACCAGTGAAGAATATATGGTTAAGTTAGAGAACTTCGTTGCGAAGATGACCAATGGTGTAAAAGGACTTAACAATCAATATGCACTTCGTCAATACTTTGATGAAGCAGCAAAAAATTACAAGAAGTAAATACGAAAAGGAATTGTAAGTCTCTTTGCAGTAATAAGAGACTTATACTGCTTAATAATAGTTAGTTAGGTTGTAGAGAAAATTAGATTTATAAGTTTTTATTAATTAAAGAAATTATAGACATATATTATAAGCTTGTATTATATATTAAGTAAAGTGAAAAGGAGTACAAAAGTATATGGAAGAATTAATGATCAGTAGATTGTATGATATGAGTCAAACAATAGCGGCTAAGGTGTTTGAAGATTGTACTTATCCTTGGGAGGTACTTCCAAAGATTGGCGCATTTATAGTAGAATTAGGTGCAACCTTACCAGAAGAGGAATACAACAAAGTGGGAGAGAATGTATGGATTGCGAAATCTGCAAAGGTAGCACCAACAGCATTCATTAATGGCCCAGCAATTATCGGTAAGGAAGCAGAAATTCGTCATTGTGCCTTCATTCGTGGTAATGCAATTGTAGGGGAAGGGGCTGTTGTAGGTAACTCAACAGAACTTAAGAATGTAATTCTCTTTAACAAGGTACAAGTCCCACATTATAATTATGTAGGAGACTCCATTCTTGGATACCGTGCACATATGGGGGCAGGTTCTATTACATCAAACGTAAAGTCTGACAAAACTTTAGTTGAGATTACAATTAACGGAAAAAGAATGAGCACAAACCTTAAGAAAATGGGAGCAATGTTAGGGGACAATGTGGAAGTTGGATGCAATAGCGTATTGAATCCAGGAACAGTAATTGGAAGAGAATCTAATATTTATCCATTGTCAATGGTACGTGGTTATGTAGGTGAAAAATCTATTTACAAAAAAGTTGGGGAAATCGTGTCAAAAAATTAACAATAAAGTATCGATTAATAAATAAAATTCTGTAGAAACTAATGATTTTTTAAGAAAAATTATCAAAAACTATGGACTAATTGAGAATTTTGTGCGAAAATATGAAAAGGTGCGATGTGAGGTCAGGTAAAGAATGATTTTTTTTTAACTGGGGATTTTTGTGATGCATTAATTTCCGTATAGTGGAGAAAAAAAGTGTCTTTAAACAAAGTTGACCAAAACAATCGCAATGAACATAGCCATATAGGTTTGGTATTCTAAAATGGATATTGAAAGGAGTTTCAACATGATTTATTCACATGAAGTAGAAAAAATGTGTCCAGTAGCACAAGGCGTTAACCACGGTGCTGCTCCAATCCCAGAAGAAGCAAAATGGGTTAAAGCAAAAGAAATCTCTGATATTTCTGGTTTAACTCACGGTATCGGTTGGTGTGCACCACAACAAGGTACTTGTAAATTAACTCTTAACGTTAAAGAAGGTATTATTCAAGAAGCATTAGTAGAAACAGTTGGATGTTCAGGTATGACTCACTCAGCTGCTATGGCATCTGAAATCTTACCAGGTAGAACTGTTCTTGAAGCATTAAATACAGACTTAGTTTGTGATGCAATTAATACAGCAATGAGAGAATTATTCTTACAAATCGTTTACGGAAGAACTCAAAGTGCGTTCTCTGAGGATGGACTTCCAATCGGTGCTGGACTTGAAGACTTAGGAAAAGGCTTAAGATCAATGGTTGGTACTATGTACGGAACTCTTGCAAAAGGACCTCGTTACCTTGAAATGACAGAAGGATACGTAACTGGAATCGCTTTAGATGATGAAAACCAAATTATTGGTTACCAATTCGTTAACTTTGGTAAGATGATGGATTTCATCAAAGCTGGTGATGACGCAAACACAGCATTCGAAAAATCTAAAGGCCAATATGGTAGAGTAGAAGATGCTGTTAAGATTATCGATCCAAGACACGAATAATAGAGGAGGTAACTAGAAATGGCTTTATTTGAATCATATGAAAGAAGAATAGATAAAATCAATGCAGTACTTAATTCATACGGTATTGCATCTATCGAAGAAGCAGAAAAGATTACGAAAGATGCTGGACTTGACGTATATAATCAAGTAAAAGGCATCCAACCAATCTGTTTCGAAAACGCTAGCTGGGCTTACATTGTAGGTGCTGCTATCGCAATTAAAAAAGGTTGTAGAAGAGCTGCTGATGCTGCTGCAGCAATTGGTGAAGGTCTTCAAGCATTCTGTATCCCAGGTTCTGTTGCTGACCAACGTAAAGTAGGTTTAGGACATGGTAACTTAGGAAAGATGCTTCTTGAAGAAGAAACTGAATGTTTCGCTTTCTTAGCTGGTCACGAATCATTCGCAGCTGCTGAAGGTGCAATCGGTATCGCTGAAAAAGCAAACAAAGTACGTAAAAAACCATTAAGAGTTATCTTAAATGGTCTTGGAAAAGATGCTGCTCAAATCATCGCAAGAATCAACGGATTTACTTATGTTGAAACTGAGATGGATTACTATACAGGCGAAGTAAAAGAAGTTTTCAGAAAAGCTTACTCAACTGGTCTTAGAGCAAAAGTTAACTGCTACGGTGCAAACGACGTAACTGAAGGTGTAGCTATTATGCACAAAGAAGGCGTTGATGTATCTATCACAGGTAACTCAACTAACCCAACTAGATTCCAACATCCAGTTGCTGGTACTTACAAAAAAGAATGTATCGAACAAGGTAAGAAATACTTCTCAGTAGCATCAGGTGGTGGTACTGGTAGAACTCTTCACCCAGATAACATGGCTGCTGGTCCAGCTTCTTATGGTATGACTGATACTATGGGACGTATGCACTCAGACGCTCAATTTGCTGGTTCTTCTTCAGTTCCTGCTCACGTTGAGATGATGGGTCTTATCGGTGCTGGTAACAACCCAATGGTTGGTATGACAGTAGCTGTTGCAGTTGCTATTCAAGAAGCTGCTGATAACGGTAAGTTCTAGGAAAACGGGTAAAATCAAGGGCTTGTCAAGTCGTTAGACGATTTGACAAGCCCTTTTTTCTTTTCATCTGCAGGATTTTGATGATGTGTGCATTTTTTTACACCAATAAAAAAGGAATTAGTGATTCAAAACGTGAAAAAATGGTTTCAATTACTTGACTAATTACGATAATTGTATATAATTTTGTATATAATAAGTAATATATAATGTATTTCAGTAGTAAGTATAAACAACTTAATATTAAAAACGAGAGATATTAAGT
>NZ_CBDLAM010000002.1:59698-60533 GCF_965301125.1 Anaerosporobacter sp.
TTGTAATTACCTGTTATTTCTATTATGGATGAGGGAAACTTATTAATAAACAAGAAAAACAACAGGATAATAGCGTTTTATGTAAGCAAAATCAATCTTATAGGCTAAATAAGATAATTAAAGAGCAAAATTATGTTATATTTACGTGCATTTTACTTCTAGTTGTGTTTATAGGATCAAGCCTATGGTCAAATAAGGTATCTGAGCAGGAGTTGTTGAATAGTACATATTTGAATCAGTATAGACTAGCGTCTAAAATATTGACTTCGGAAGTTCAATCCTATGCAGTAACAGGGAATCAAGTTTACTATGATAGATATATGAAAGAACTTAATGAGGATAAAAGCCGTGAAAATGCATTAGCAATATTAAAGGAAAGCGATATTACGGATGAAGAGTGGAAATCCTTAAATAATATCGTAGAATTATCAGAGGGACTTGTCCCAATTGAACAAGAAGCAATTGAATGTGTAGAATCAGGGAATAATGAAAAAGCATTGGAATTAGTGTTTGGTGATGAATATGAAGCTACAATTCAGAATATAGATCAACTTTCAGATACGTGTATTGATGCGATCCAAGAACGTATGACAAATAAAGTAAATAAATTAAATATCATAACGTACATATGTGAGGTTTTATTTATCACTTCATTTATTTATATAGTTAAAAAAGTTATGGATACTATTAAATTTTCTAAGAATGAGTTGCTACAACCAATTGTGAAAGTATCTGAGCAGATGACACAATTGGCGTACGGAAACTTTCATACTGATTTAGATATGGTAGCAGACGATAGTGAAGTGGGAAGAATGGTTGCTAACATTTATTTTAT
>NZ_CBDLAM010000002.1:60543-61712 GCF_965301125.1 Anaerosporobacter sp.
TAATTTTTTTAAGAAAAATATATCAAGTATGATAACAGAAATTTCTACAATACTTACGCAGATGGGAGAGGGTAATTATCAAGTGACAGTTACCCAAGAATACGTAGGAGATTTTGCTCAGATTAAAAGATCGCTTGAAAAGATTATTGAAGACACAAGGAATGTGTTAGGAACGATTCTAAATACGGCGAATGAGATTAATGGTGGTTCTGAACAGCTTGCAAAAGCAGCAATGGATTTAGCTGAGGGTAGTACAATTCAGGCAACACAGGTTTCAGAAGTTGTTGAGATGTTTAATAAATTAGTGACAAGTATGGAAGAAAAAGTAGAAAAAGCACAAGAAACAGCAAAAATATCTACGGAAGCAGGAAGAGTATTATTAACCAATAACGCTAAGATGCAAGAATTGAAGAATGCAATAGGTGATATTAGTAATTGTTCAGAGCAGATCCGAACTATTATTGAAACTATTCAATCAATTGCAAATCAGACTAATCTATTGTCCTTGAATGCCGCTATCGAAGCAGCACGAGCTGGAGAAGCAGGAAAAGGTTTTGCTGTAGTAGCTGAACAAGTTAAGAATTTGGCGGAAGAGTCTGCAAAAGCAGCTGGGGAGACAACAAAATTGATAGAGATGACTGTTGATGCAGTAGAAAAAGGAATTTTACTTGCAGATGAGACAGCTACAAATATGGAAGATGTTATGCACGGAGCCAAAGTTGCATCGGATAAGATGGAACAGATGGCAGTGGATTTAAGAGAAGAAGCGAATAATATATATGAGTTAGATAACAATATTTCAAAAGTATCAGAGGTAGTTGATAATAACTCCGCCAATTCGGAAGAAACTGCAGCGGTTAGTGAAGAACAGGCTGCACATGTAGCATGTATGTTACAGATGATGGAACAGTTTAATATTTAAAAAAATTAATAAGGATAAGGAGCTGTCCACAGTTGAATTAAATTCAGCTGTGGACAGCTCCTTTTAGTAAAAATCATGATTAAGCTTTAAATCATGATTAAATACCGAAAACACTATATATTATTCCTATAATTATCAATACTCTAATAAACACTAAATCATTCTTTATCGATCTTAGATATTTTGTTTGCATAAGAATTAATTTCAAATTTATATCATCTTTGTTTTGATGGTATGTTTCAACTTT
>NZ_CBDLAM010000002.1:61722-65350 GCF_965301125.1 Anaerosporobacter sp.
AAGTCAATCAAATCTCTTAAGCTATCTTCTTTTATTCAATGAGCGTCAACTATTTCTTGACTTTCATCAAAAAAGTTTTTTATACCAAAACCGCAATGAGGACAACTTTTTGCAGTACTAGAAACATTATCAATTCCACATTCAGGACACTTAATAAGTGACATAGTTTATTCCTCCTTATTAGATTGTATTACAACTATTCACAATATACCATAATATGGGAAAGATGTAAATGTAGGTAATATGTTATATGTGTACTAATACAAAGTGAAAGAACAATCTTATATACAAAAATAGGAATAAAATATATAATATAAATGAACATCCTCACCACATAAACCAGTACTGTCCAATTAATATTAAGTAAAAATAGCAAAGCAAAAAGAAAGATCAATCATTCAATTATAAATATTGCCAAATCCATTCTTTTGGAGTAATATAGCAAGATCAAATAAATCATAAAAATCATATTAAAAAAGAAGGGTATTGACCAGATATACTGGAGGTTTTAAATCTTTTCAAAGATTTAAAACCTTTTTTTATTTATTTATGATAATAAAGTGGTGTATAACTGCCATTCAGAAGAATTAGAATTGTGTAAGCTTAGAGAGGAGTGAAAGAATGAAATTCACTAAAATGCAAGGTTGTGGAAATGATTATGTCTATATTAACTGCTTTGAAGATGATATTGATATCACCAATCCATCAGAACTAGCAATAAAACTTAGCGATCGTAGATTTGGAATTGGTTCCGACGGATTGATTCTAATACAAAGATCCCATGTGGCGTCATGTAGAATGGATATCTATAATTCAGATGGGTCAAGGGCTGAGATGTGTGGAAATGGTATACGATGTGTCGCTAAATATGTTTATGAAAACGGTATTGAAAGAAAAACGGATTTTCTTATTGAGACTCTGAGCGGAATAAAAAGTGTTAGCCTTTTAGTTGAAGATGATAGAGTTAAAAAAGTTAAAGTGGATATGGGTAGCCCGTTCTTAGAGGCTAGTCAAATACCAGTAATAAGTGATAAGAAAGTATTTATAGATGAGTTAGTTGTAATAGATGAGCGCAGTTATTATTTAACCTGTGTGTCTATGGGAAATCCTCATGCAGTAATATTTGTAGATGATTTAAGTAAAATCGATGTAAAAGAAATTGGAGAAAAGATAGAAAATCATAAACTTTTTCCGAAGAGAACCAATGTAGAATTCATACAAGTAATAGATCGTTCTACAATTGATATGAGAGTTTGGGAAAGAGGATCAGGTGAGACTCTTGCTTGTGGAACAGGAGCATGTGCAGCAGTAGTTGCAGGTGTATTAAACGAAAGAGTAAGTGACGAAGTAACTGTTAGATTACTGGGAGGGGAACTAGAGATTAACTATGATAGGATAGCTAATAAGGTATGGATGACTGGCCCAGCGATACGTGTGTTTGAAGGAGAATTTAATCCTCTATAGAAGAAGGTGTAAATTATGAAGTTAAGTACGTTATTGCAAGATTTAGAATATGAGGTGCTTCAAGGAAGTACCAATATAGAAATCGCAGATATTATTACAGACTCAAGAAAAGGAACGGATAGGGATATTTTTGTTTGTATATCTGGGGCAGTCAGCGATGGTCATAAATATGTGCATGATGTGATAGGAAAAGGAATAAAGGCAATTGTTGTTGAGAAAACAATAGATGTAGATGCAGAAGTTACTGTAATTAAAGTTGAAAACACTAGAATAGCCTTAGCTGAGATGGCAGCGGCCCTATTTGATTATCCGGCAACAAAGCTAAAAAGTATTGGGATAACCGGAACCAAGGGGAAAACCACTACAACATATATGATTAAAGACATTCTTGAGAATGCAGGATATAAGACAGGTTTGATTGGAACGATTGAAACAATTATTGGTGAAGAACACATTGAATCGATTAATACGACACCAGATGCCTACACATTACAGAAATATTTAAAAATGATGGTTGATAATGGCTGTGAATGCGTTGTAATGGAGGTCTCTTCTCAAGGATTAAAAATGCATCGCGTGCATGGTATTGTGTTTAATTATGCGGTCTTTACGAATTTGGGAATTGATCATATAGGAAAGAATGAGCATGACAGTTTTGAAGAATATGCAGAATGTAAGAGCATGTTGTTCAGACAAAGTGATATAGGAATCGTAAATAATGATGATACGAATTTGGATTTAATAATCAAAAATAGCACATGTGAATTAGTTACATATGGTATGGAGAAAACATCTGATTTACAGGTAGAAAATCCGGATTTAGATGCTAGCAATTCTAATATGGGAATCATATTTAGAACAAAAGGTCTTTATAATTTTGAAGTTGAGCTTAACTTACCAGGAATGTTTAATTTATATAATTCCATGGCAGCAATTGCAGTAGCAAAACAGTTTAATATCAGTGAGGAGATTATAGCCACTACATTATATGAATTTAAAGTCAAAGGCAGAGTAGAAGTTGTCTATTCAAATGATGACTATAGGGTTATAATTGATTACGCGCATAATGCGATGAGTTTACAAAGTTTGTTGTTATCGTTGCGTGTATATTCACCAAAAAGAATTGTTTGTGTATTTGGTTGTGGAGGTAATAGGTCTAAACTTAGAAGGTTTGAAATGGGAAAGGTGTCATCTGAGTTAGCAGATTTTACAATTGTGACATCAGATAATCCAAGAGACGAAGATCCATCAGACATATTAAATGATATTATCAAGAGTGTCGAGGAAAACAATGGGAAGTACATAGGAATTATAGATAGAAGAGAAGCTATAAAATATGCCATTGACAATGCACTAGAGGGCGATGTCATTGTTATTGCTGGTAAAGGTCATGAAACATATCAAGAAATAGCAGGTGTGAAATTCCAAATGGATGATAGAGTAATTGTGGAAGATATAGTGAATATTAGCGTCTGAAAAGGTAGTTAGTGAAAAGAGGATGAAGGTAAGATAGTAAGAGGTATTATCATTCTTATTAAGTGGTTAAAAAAGTAAAAACACGTAATTAGTGAGGGCACTTCTGTCGTAAAAGGTAGAAGTGCCATTACTTGTATAGTAGCAAAATAAACCACCGGCTATACCGGTGTGTCCCCAGTTAGCTTTCAGGTACTATTGCATAATATATTCTTAAAAAATTGTTTCAGTCCAGCGACGTTAGTGGCCTTTTTAGCTTTTTCCTCTGATGTGGAATTGTGCTTTAATAAATTTAATAGAGTAAAATGTAAATATATGTATTGATAATAAAAGTAAAACAAAGTAATATAAAAACATAAATATGTAAGTAATCTTTAAATTACATATAATACAGAAAAACAGTATCAATGAATACTTATAGTTTTATTAATAGGGTAAATAAATACTTTATGAATGTATATAAAATAAATAATACTTCATGAGTGGAAAGAAGGTGACTGTAGGAATATGTAGTTTTTCAAAATAGGTATAATCATATAAAGATAGCTGCGTATGGAAATGTCGTGAGCAGCACGAAAGGAATGGGTGTAAAAATGATAAAAAAATCAAGAAAATTAGGTGCTATTTTTGGAATTATACTATTATCGATGTTATATTTATGTTCTTGTAGTTCAAACATATCAGAATCAAT